>NZ_JAQEKS010000022.1:0-49640 GCF_027679115.1 Coprococcus sp. TM115-187
ACTACCGGGTGGATTCGGGACTTTAACCCGTTAGAAACGTGCGCCGCTAGGCGCACACAGCAAAAGTCCTGTTGAGAATCCGAATATCGAATCCGGATTCTCAACAGGACTTTTCTATATCTTCTTTCCCTGCCAGCTTTACTTTTGACAGTTTTCTTCAAATTTCAAAACCTTAACGCTTCTCATTTTTCCGCATTTTCAGCTTCAGCATTGCAGTAACCTTTTTCGCATCTAGCTCCGTCACATTATTTTCTCCGAGTACATCTGTCTCAATGCCCTCTTCACTTTTATTGATATCCAGAATTTCTCCCAGATGATCATTTTCTACCACAAACTGGCCAACTGTACCACTGAATTTCAGCCCGGTTACCGGAATTCCTCTGATTTCCATCTGTTCAGCCGTATTTGCGAAATCTACGTCACTGTTTCCCCATCCATCGGACGACAGGATAACTCCGTCTGCCCGCATAGCTTCCGCCCATACTGCCGCACGGGTTCCAACAAGCAATTTATCTGTATTATCATCCGGCGTTCCAACAATTATGATTCCCATCAGATCCAGATCTTCATCCGATGATACCACATCAAGAAGAGGATCCCGGAAATGGTGTAGTGATGTTTCCTTTGTCGATGGTCCAATTCCCATAATCGCACCTCCTACTGCATAGAACGGATAATTCCGTCACGATATTCGTTTGGTGTAACGATCACCGGCATATTTCCCATATCAATGATCGAGCGACCGTTTTCAGTTCCCGAAGGCTCTTTTGCAAATAACGAAGTATCGTACATCGCACCCTGTCCGGCAACCTGTTTTACGATCAAAACACGTTTTTTCCCCGGGCGAACCACATCATGGTACTCATGTCTCTCTGTGCAGAAATCGCCCCTGAACTTCTTCATCTGTTCCCGGAAAATCTGGATAAACTCGTCACAGGCATGGTGGGCTGCAAGTACACCTTCTCTTTCCTGTCCCATTCCAGGTTTCAGAACAACATCAAATGACACAATATAATCATCATCCCCCGGAGTACCCGCACGGTTCAGATACAGCTTCTCTTTCAGATTACCTTCACTGGACCCAAATTCGTGTGCCTGTTTTCCGTTTTCATCTACACCGGTAAGGATTACATAAACGCCGGTGAGTGTATGCGTAATCCCGTCCCCAACCTTTCCAAGTACTTTGGTCGATATCGGAATGATATCCATCATCGTATTGGTATAACGGTCATGTTCTCCCGGTCTTATAATCTGTACATCTAATTTGGAAAGCTGTGGATATTTCGGTAAAATTTCATCCAGTATTTTCTTCTCGATCGTCATCTTTCCAGATGCTGTCACTTTATTTTCTCCGCCTTCTTCCACCTCAGTAATATGGAAAGCTTTGATCACAAGCCGGCGCAGATCTATTTCTTTCTCCATATAATCATCCTCAATTCTAAATTGAACCCAAATGCGCCCTGGCACATTTGAGGCACGTAGCTCCTTTTATCTAACAGGAAATTTTATCAAAATATCCAGTTAAATAAAAAGGACATCTCCGGCAAATCAGAGCTTTCGCCCCAATCCTGCCGGGGATGTCCCCTTTTTACTATTTGATTATACTTTCGCTACATATTCAAACGGCAGCGGAACAACTTTTCCTGGAGTATCCAGC
The DNA here is from genome assembly GCF_027679115.1 of Coprococcus sp. TM115-187. Taxonomy (NCBI): domain Bacteria; kingdom Bacillati; phylum Bacillota; class Clostridia; order Lachnospirales; family Lachnospiraceae; genus Coprococcus; species Coprococcus sp. TM115-187. The sequence continues at coordinate 1,658 of NZ_JAQEKS010000022.1, forward strand.
TTCACGAGCTGTTCCAGAGTTGCTTTTACGATGCCTGTCTGCATCTCAACGTTGTGTGGTTCACCAGCGTTAGCTCCCATAGGAACACGCGGAGCAACCGCACGTGGGGTACCGGTCTGACGAACAACCGGCGGAAGCGCAGCAATAATAATTGTAGGAATTCCTGCGGCTTCAATCGCTCTCTGCACCAGAACTGCAGAGCGGTGGCAGGTACCTCAACCAGCGGTGAGGATAACTGCGTCTACGCCTTCCTCTACAAACATCTTTGCAATGGCAGGACCAGTTTCATGTTTGAATTTTTCCTGGTTTCCGCCACCACCCATGAATCCGGCATGTACCGGTGCACATGCTTTGATAAATCCTTCTTTAGCAAGCTCATGGATACGGTCAATCGGGAACATACAGTTGATGTCTTTGTTTACATCACTGTTATCATATCCACCGTGAGATACCATTAATTCATCTGACGGCATTTTATCTGTTATTTTTCTCCAGGTAAAGTCACCGGCAAGGTTGAATCTCTTCTGATCCTTGTGGTGCACACCTGCTGCTGTGGCGAGGGCAATTGTCATATCCTTCAGTTCTTTTTTCACCGGAGCCCATACTGGCGGCGGAGTTACCGGAACAAAGATTTCTGACTGAAGTCCTTTAACAACGGTCAAACTCATGTCTATTTCCTCCTGATATAATTACACTTCATCATTCTTCTTATGAGACTTCATTTCTTCCTGACGTCTCTGATACGTCTGCAGGTTACTAACATATTTTTCATTGGCGTCCGGTCCAAGCTGTTCGACAAAACTCATATTCCATCCAACTTCCTGTCCTACCACTAATGGATAATCCGTAATCAGCATTCTCATCGGGATTTTCAGATAACCTAATCGTCCCTTCAAATCGATTCCAACACATCCATCATGGATCTCTACGATTACGCCTTCCATATAGATGATCTTATCGCCATATTTCATAGTCATTCACCTTAATCGTATTTTTCTTTTCTCTTCTGGCTCATCGGCAGTGACTGCTCGTTCTTAACCAATTCAATTGTTCTGTCCATAGTCTTTGAAATCAGTTCGATGTTATTTGCTTTTACATTCGGATTCCATTTTCTTTCTGCCTTCTTCACTTCTTCTCCAGCCATTCCAGCTTTCAGCATAGCAAGTGCACGGATTGCTTCTTCCTGGCAAAGCGTGTTGCAGGCAAGAACTTCGTTCTCGATTCCTGATTCAGATTTGTTGTTATCTACCATGTACTGCATGTATTTGTTTCCAACTACAAGTGCTCCCTGTACTGCGCAGAATGAAAGTCCAACAACCGGAATTCCTCTCATACCGATCTGTTCAATATGGCTTGCGAAATCGATGTGGTTGTTACCAAATCCTTCTGTTGTAACAAATGCACCATCAACATCAAGAGCTTCTACCATCATACCAACACGTTTTGATACATAGAATTTCTCTGTATTGATCTGTGGACTACCTACAAAGATAACACCGCAAAGGTCAACTTCTTCATCATGGAGAGTTTCAAGAACCAGTGGTTCTCTCCAGTAATGTCTTGACATTTCTTTTGATGCAGGTCCGATACAGGTAAGTGCATGGATACATCCGTCAAGTACTTCCAGTGGAGATGCCATGATCGGTACGTTTCCAAGGTCAACGTTTGGTCTTGCACCAAGTACTCCGACTGGTTCCATAGGAAGAATCAGGTTGTCATGCATAGCACCCTGTCCCATGATTTCTTTTACGATAACGACTTTCTTCTTACCAGGTCTTCTTACCTGATTGAATGTCTCTGTATCTACTACAAGGCTTTCGTCTTCTACTTTCTTCAGAGCTTCACGGATTTCCTGTGTGATCACGTCTGTTGCAGAATGTGCAGCAAGCGGACCAGGTCTTTCCATGTTGGTTCCTTCTTTGATGATAACTTCTGTCTTGATGAAGATTTCACCTTTATCAGGAGCTCCCGGACGTCCCCACATGATATTTTCATCCAGGTATCCTTCGGAAGAACCGAATTCGCCAATCTGAACACCATTGTCGTCTGTTCCGGTAACCATCATGATAACACCATCAAGTACTCTTGTTGTACCTGTACCGATTTCGTCTTCGCCCTCTTTTGTAGCGATCGGCTGTACATCCATGATTGTATTAGAATAAGTATGGTACTGATCCGGTGTAATGATATCAATCTTTAACTGATGAACCAGTTCCTGTGAAGCAACTGCTTCTTCTTCAATTCCTTCTCGGATGTAAAGAGTTGTTCCTTCAATCTTTGTCTCCGGTCCACGCTTTACTTCTGTAATTTTATAATGCTTTCTGGTAACGCTTCTTACGACTTTCGGTTCCAGCTCTTTTGTCGGTGCTGCGCCTGAAACCACGCCTGCCGGTAATTCTACCTCTGCCGGTACTTCCGCTACTGCAACACCGTTATTAAAACCCATCGGCATTTCGATATCGATATCTTTGCCTTCTCCAATGTGGATTTTTAACACGCCGCCAACTTTCTGTACACTTGCTGTAGGATTTGCAGTAACTGCTGGTGCCTCTTCTTTCACTTCTTCTTTTGCTTCTTCAGCCGGTGCTTCCTCTGCTGCAGGTGCTTTTGCGCCTTCAACAAGATCAGCTGTAAGTGGTGTAAGAGAATCGCAGGTCTTAACAAGCTTTGCTCCAAGTACCTGTTCGATTGTAAGTGTTCCATCAAGTTTCAGAAGTCCTGAATCTACCAGATCATCAAAGATAGCCGGATCTTCAAGGTTTGCAGCCTGGATTGTAATGCCGCCTTCTGCTCTACAGCATAATACTGCAGGATCTTTTGCATGTTCTTTTGCGGTTTCCGCTGTAATTGACATAATAATTTCCTCCTTGTTAATTTAACAATAACTCAATTAACTATTTATACACTCACCGAAGTGAGGTATCAACTTATCTATTTACCTTCCGGTAACTGTTCTACCTGTTTTGAAACACGCAGATATCTGTAAAGTGGATGTCCGATTGTACGCATTACATGGTCTGTCTGGTGGAATACCTTAAGTCCCATCTTCGGTGCTGATCCCATTACTGTATTTGAACAGTCTGAGCAGTTACCAATAATAATGTACTCGCATCCATCCTTCTTGAACTGGATATTATTCTTAGCCTGTCCAGGACAGTTTCCAGGTCTTTCGCATTTAAGCGGAGCTCCCGGTTTGTTTTCAATTGCCTGTTTACATCTGGCTACTGATTTCACTACACCATTCATCTTCTGACAAATATCTCTCATACGTTCTTCGCTACCACCGCAGGCACATACCAAAAGACCTACACTTGCACCATGAAGATCCGGGAAATCAATTGTAACAATGATTCCACCAGTTGTCTTTGTGATCGGTGCATCCTCTGTAGTAGCATGTCCGGTAAATGGACCACCCATGATGATTTCCCCATATACACCATCAATACCGCCGGCACGTTCAATCATTTCCCCAACGCTTGTGCCGACCGGTACATCCATAAATACATGTGGCTCATTACCGCCATTGATCTTACCGATAACAGTAAGGTTCTTAGAAAAGCATGGCTTTCTCTCTTCAATTGCTTCCGCAACTCTCGCAAGAGTTTCTACATTACAGACAATTGCATTCGCTGCTGACGGAAGCTGTGTTGTATTCAGTTCGATTCCAAGACATTCTCTTACAACCGCACGTTCTTCTCCCATCGGATAAATATCCGGAAGTAAGTGGATCGTGATCGCCTCTTCATCTTTTAATGCCTCGCGCAGTGCCTTTACTGCTTTTTCATTTTTCTTCTTAATTGCAAAAATAGCTTTTGATGCATTGGAAATCTCCATGCAGTGTTTTACTCCGCGGATAACTTTCGCACAGTCATCTTCCAGCTGCTGAATGTTATGACGAAGTCCAGGCTCACACTCCGCTGCATTTACAAGGATATATCCTCCCTGCAGATCTGTTCCGAGTTTTACACCTGTCGGGAATCCGGCGCCACCCATTCCGACAACACCTGCCGCTTTTACCATATCAAGCTTGCTGCCTTCCGGAATCTTTACATATTCATCCTTCTGTTCTTCATCCGGCTTGATGATGATACGGTCTTCCAGTACGTCTTCTACCACACCATATGCACTTGAAAAAATATTAGCTCCAAGGCCTGTCGGTGTTGCAATCAGAGTCCCTTTTTCTACTCTGTCTCCGGCTTTTACAACCGGTGCACAAGGAGCTCCTACATGCTGACGCAGCAAAATCTGTAAGTTTGCCATGTCTCTTCTCTTCCTTTCTCCTCTACGTCGAAATCTATATCTTATCTTGTCCTACGCGTATTTGACTATAGTTTAACAAATAGATATATTTTTTTCAATAGCATTTATAGATTTTCACTTTTCATGTTGGACTCAATACTAGAATCTAGTCTAGTGATTGATCTGTACTATAGTCTATATGATTTTACTTGAAAATTCAATATCTTTTTTATATATAATCTATTTATTTTTTTCATCGGTTCTGTCTGATTTTTACAGATTGTCTATTTTTTCTCATTTTACTTATCCGCATTATCTATAAGTATTCTGGTCAAGAGGATTTACGTCAAAAAAGAAAAGCCACCGTACTGTTTCCCCTAAAACAATACAGCAGCTTTTCTCTTTATCTTTTTAAGGCTTTTCGCCCAAAAACCTCTCTTTTTGGCGAGGGCATGTGGGAATCGAACCCACCCAGGACGCTCCTAACGCCCCACACTGGTTTTGAAGACCAGGAGACACACCAGTTATCCATCTACCCCCATATATTGATTATTCCAATCAAGCTTATTCATTATAGCAAATTACCATTGACTTTTCAAGTATTTTCGTACATAATATTTTTAAAGAAAACTGAACTGCATACTAGACTCTGGTCTGGTCTTTCAACTAAGGAGGAATATTAAAAATGGAAATCAATCCAAAACTGAATCTTGACGCATTTGAGGCATCTTTCCATGCGATTGACACACATACAGTTGGGGAATTTACAAGAATCATTACATCAGGTTTCCCGAAGCTTGAAGGGGATACCATGATCGAACGTAAGAACTTTCTTGCAAAGCATTACGACAAATACCGTCAGGCTCTTATGTTTGAGCCACGTGGACATCATGATATGTTTGGTGCTCTTCTGACAGATCCGATCCACCCGGAAGCTGATTTTGGTGTGATCTTCATGGACACTGGAGAATATCTGAATATGTGTGGTCATGGAACAATCGGTTCGGTTACAGCAATCATCGAAACAGGACTTGTTCCTGCCGTAGAACCTTATACAGAAGTTGTTCTGGATGCTCCTGCAGGAATTATCCGTACCAAAGCAGAAGTCAAAAACGGAAAGGTACTTAATGTAACACTTACTAATGTACCGGCTTTCCTTTACAAAGAAAACCTCACAACAGAAGTTGATGGCAGAGAAGTTCACTATGATATTTCTTTCGGCGGAAGCTTCTTCGCACTTGTTGATATCGAACAGTTCGGATGGCACGTAGATCCACAGTCAATCCCACAGCTTACCGATTTCGGTATGAAGCTGATTGAAAAGGTCAATGCCGAAGTAGAGATCCGGCATCCGGAACTTGATATCACAACTGTCGACCTCGCAGAGCTTTACTGCTCTACTGATACTCCTGGATGCGACAAACGTAATGTCGTTATCTTCGGAGATCATATGGCTGACCGTTCTCCTTGCGGAACCGGAACCAGCGCAAAGCTCGCCACCCTTTACAAAAAAGGTGAGATCAAAGTTGGACAGCCTTTCGTATATGAAAGCTTTATCGGCTCTCAGTTCAAAGGCGTAATCTTAGACACTACAAAGGTTGCCGACTATGATGCCGTTATTCCGCAGATTACCGGAAGTGCTTATCTGACAGGGGAATCTACTTATGTGATCGATCCAGATGATCCGTTAAAATATGGCTTCAAAGTAGGCCGTTAAGTCAAAATCTTTCAGGAGACAGAGCTATGTATATGGCTTTGTCTTCTTTTTTGTAAACAAATTACTTTCTTGTTATTTCATGCCCATTCTGCTATAATAAAAAAAGATTACTATTTTCAAAGGAGGGGAATTTTCATGCCAAAGAAAAGAAGTTCCACCAAAAGCCGTATCATAAAAGCCGCGTGGAATCTATTCTACAAGCATGGTTATGAACAGACCACTGTTGATGAGATCATCTCGGCTTCTAAGACCTCAAAAGGAACCTTTTACCACTATTTTAAGGGAAAAGAAGCTCTTCTCAACACACTTTCTTATCTGTTTGACGAAAAGTATGAAGAGCTTGCAGGAATCGTAGATCCGGATCTTTCCGCTTATGACAAGCTGTTATTTTTTAACCATGAACTATTTCATATGATTGAGACCAGTGTCGATGTCGGGCTTTTAGCCTCCCTCTACTCGTCCCAGCTGATCACCAAAGATAAGCGCTCCCTTCTTGAAAACGATCGTTACTATTTCGTGTGGCTCACTGAGACAATCAGCACTGCACTGAAAAATGGAGAATTCAACGGCACCAGTACTGCTGATGAACTTCTGAAGATTTATGCAATGTACGAACGTGCTGTTCTTTATGACTGGGCATTATGCAAAGGCAAGTATTCTCTCACCGCATACAGCGACAAGCTTCTTCCACATGTACTTGACCAGTTTGTAGAAGGATTTTAATTCTGTCATTTTTTCATTGACAATATAGACACCCTTCTGCACATGGATCATCGCACTACAATCGAGTAGGCTGACTCCTACTCGATTCTTATACTTTGTACATCATCTCGCTTAACAGCTCGATGATGTACATTCGTCAAATGCAGATCCTTGTGCAAGCACAAATCTGCACTTGGCTCATCGTATACAATCGAGTAGGCTGACTCCTACTCGATTCTTATACTTTATACATCATCTCGCTTAACAGCTCGATGATGTACATTCGCCAAATGCAGATCCTTGTGCAAGCACAAATCTGCACTTGGCTCATCGTATACACAAAAAGACCAGAACCCGCCCCACTACCAGGGCATTCTGGTCTTTTTCTTTTCACTGCCGCACTTTTCCCTTAAGCACTGCACTCTATTCTTCAATCAGGAAGCTTTCCTGTTCGATTCCCTTTCCGGTTTCAAGAAGCTTTTCTTTTAACTCCTCTAAAAGTGGAACATTTACCTTTTCCAGCTTTTCCATCGTCTCTTTCGAGATTGTTTTCGCATATTCTTCGTATTTCTCGTAGGTCTCCACATCCATCTGCAATGGCTTTATTCCCGGGAAAATATGCTTCTGGATATATTCAAAAATCCGGATTCCACCGTAATCCATATCTCCGCTGTGGAATACTTCCACGTCTTTCCCTTCGATCACTCTCTGCAGCTTCTTCAGAAATTCTCTTTCAAGTGGTGAAAAATATCCATGACTGTAGATATAAAGGATCTCCGGATCATATTCCATCGCAAGGTAATTCGTCTTATTCTCGATCGTCACGATTTTTTTCAGTGCCGGCTGCTCTACCTCAACCATTGCATGCTTGACTGTCTGGCTGTTCAGCACAACTCCATATGTAAAATCGGAAAGATCCACTCTTTTTGCTTCTGATCCTTTCCAGATCTTCAGTTTAAGCGGTCCTTTAACTGCCAGTTCCTGGGAATTTTCTTCGATCAGCAGCTGCTCCAGAACCGTCTGGATATCCATATCTGCCGTAATCTCCGGGCAATATCTCCTTGCAGCCGTCACCACATTTCGTTCCATCTCCCGCTCGAAGATCTTGCTGTCCTTCAGATAGCGTTTACTGAAAATCCGCTTCATCATCGGTTCTTCCAGAGAGTCCAGTCCCCGGTAACAGTCCAGATATTTTTCCAGCTTCTCTATATTTTTCGGCAGATCACCTTCTGTGATCCGCTCTTTCAGCTTTTCCAGATAATTCTCGATCCATTCTTTCTGAAAGCCTTCCGAAAGCTCCTGGTCAATCATACGTATATAATAATTTACCTTCGCCTGCTTCGGCCAGTATTCTTCTCCGCTTTCGCTGTCTGCAAGACGGTAAAAATCCGGAAGATGCTCCACCTGATATGCCACAAGCTCTACATCACTGTCCGGAACAACCCATTTTTTCACAGTCACAAGTCCTGCTCTTTCCAGGCGCTGCACCTCTTCGATCAGCTCTTCTTTCCCACAGGCATCATAATCCTCCTGTGTGATCCGAAGGGTCCTCCCTCCAGTCGCTCCTTCCCGCCAGTCACGGCTGCTGTTCTCACATCTTTCTATAATTCTGTCTACCAGATACATTTTCTATCACCCCTGTTCTTCCTCATCCGCAAGCTGTGCGAACTCGGTTTTTTCAAATTCCTGAATTGATATATGCCGTTTATTCGGGTTGGCATATACAAAGGTTTTATCAACATTTTCCAGATAATTCTGGATCTTATCATTTGTGGCACTGATGATCGCCTGGAAACCAAGTCCACGGATCAGCGCAATACAGCTTGCCACCTTCTCGGCATCCATTTTTGAAAATGCCTCATCCAGAACGACCAGTCTGAGTGTCGGATTCCTGTGGATTTTCGGGGAAAGATTGATCCTGTAAATCTGTGCAAAGCTTGCAAGAAGTGCAACATAAAGAGGATTTTGTCCTTCTCCTCCGGAATTCTTACGGATCATCTTGCCAAGACCGATTTTCATGTCTTCCTCACCCTGGACAATCTGCTGCATGTCGAAGGAAAGATAAGTACGGTAATCCGCGTACTTGTCCATATTTTTCTTCGCCTCTTCCAGTTCCTCATGGGTAGCATTTTCCGGTGGGATAAATATGCCGATCAGTTCATTCATCATATCACCGTAGTTTTCTTCATGCTCCATCGTGAACAGATTCATCTGGTTCTCAATAGAACCTGAAAGCTGTGCCGGATTGATCTGCAGGGTATCATCCATAAACATCTTATAGTACTTTCCGTCTGCACCCTTATTCTTCGTGATCACAAACTGGTACTTATCTTTTCCGAAATCCAGCCGGCTGATGATCCGGTTCAGCTCATCTCTTCTCTGGTAGGCCTCGCGGATCGCACTGCGGATCTTGAAAACAAAGTCATCCTTGAAGTGCTCAACCGCTGCCTTTGCCTGTTCATTCGCTGCCTGCCAGTAGGTTTCCAGATTATCACACGACAGGCTTTCCAGAAGCTCCTGATAAACCTTATTATCTTCTTCTACCACTGAAAAATTACGCTGCGTATATTTTTTGGTATAAGCACTGCGGGCTGCCACCAACTCCTGATAGATCTCTTCTTTTTTCTTTCCAAGCTGCTGCAACTGCCTTGCACTTGCCTCTTTTAAATAAATATAGTTTCTGCTTTTCTGTGCTTCCAGATACTCTTCAAACTGCTTCTCAAACCTTTCGTTTTCCTGAAATTCTTTCTGGATTCCAGAAAGTGCAAATTCCGACTCTGTAATACTGTTTCTGAATTTTTCGATTTCTTCCCCGTTTTTCCAGATTTCTTTCTCTGTCTTCGTGATCTCTTTCTGTTTTGCATCCCGTCTTTCCTGCACTTCTTTCATCTGTGCTTCCAGAGTATCGACTGATTCTGCACGCAGTTTCTGTAGCTTTTCAAGTAAATCTTTCTTACGGGTTTCTTTTCCCTTTATCGCCTTTGCATCCAGGATCTGGCTGATATAATCCTCTGTCGGAAGTGGCATTGCTTCCAGTTCCAGAAGTTTCTTTGCCTCTTCCACAAGTGCTGCAAGTGGAATCCTCTTCTCCTGAAGCTCATCACAGTGCTTCTGAAGCTGCCGGATCCTCTGACGGAGACTAATCTCTCCGATATAAGCACGTCTCGTATAATTTTCCGGATTAATATGCTGCAGACGATAGCTGTGATACAGCATACAGTCCGGTGTCACACCGATCCTGCATTCCCGGAGTTCCTCAATACTCTCACATTTCATAACGTTTCCAAGGAAGAAATTGATGTAAGACTGCACGTATTTTTCTTTTGCTTTTACTTCTTCTGCAAGAGCTCCCTGACGGACGATGTGCTCTTCTTCCATCACTTTTTCCGTATCCAGAATTGCTGCGCGGAAGAATTTTTTCTTATCCATTTCCTGGTAAATATCCATCGCTGCTTTCGCGTATTTTGGCTCTACGATCAGCAAAAGTTTATTATTTCCCATATAGCCTTCCACTGCATTGTGCCATCTTTCATCCCGGATTTCCAGAAGATCTGCGAGAATCTGCACGGAAACAAATTTTCCACAATTCTCCTGCAACCGGTTCTGCAATTCCAGCCTTGCTTCTTCCAGCTCTTTTGGATATGCTTTTCTTCCCTGTTTCAGCTCTTTTAGCTCTTCTTTAGCTTCCCGTTCTTCTTTCTTGATCTGACGAAGTGTACTGTCCGTATCCCGACGTTCTTCTTCGATCTCCGCACGCATCTGTGCGATATTTTCTTTCAGCCTTGTAAGTTCGCCCTCCGAAATCGTACCGGCTTCAAATTTATCAATATCCCAGATTGTCTGGTTGGACGTAATCTCCTGTTCTTTCCATGCTGCAAGTCTCTGTGCTGTCTTTGTGAGACTCGCCTTGCTTTTTCCCAGATGTTCCAGAGTCTCGTTAAGTCCTGCAAGTTCTGCTTCCAGTGCTTTATAACCACTGTTATTCAGACGAAGTAACAGCTCCTCATGCTCCTTTTGCAGTTCTCCACTCTGGCGCATCAGCTCGGCTTTCGTATGCTCCTGTACCTTGATACCTTCTTCTCTGGTTTTAATCTTATCATGGAGTCCCTGGATGTCCGCCTGCAGCCGGAGCATTTCCAGACGGGTAAGTCGGTACTCACATTCCCTGCTTTTTTCCCGTTTCTCATCAAAATCCTGATAGATTCCATCAATCTTCTTCAGTTCCTCAATCTCTTCCATCGTTGACTCAATCTTGCTGCGCATTCTTCCGTACTGCATGATACTTTCTTTCAGATCCTCGATCTGGATATCCTGTTCCATACAGATATATTCTTTTACAAATTCTTCCAGCTTGATATTCATCCGAAACGGGATTGCCCGCTTAAAAAGACGTGGGAACTTTTCTTTATCCAATCCGCCCAGATACACATCATAAAGCTGACGGCGAAAACGCTCATTGCTCGGTCCGCAGTAGAATGCCTCTTCACCAAAGGTACGCTGCAGATATTCTCTTATTTCCACAGTAGAAAGACATCTCTTTTCTCCCCGGTAAGCATTCGCAAGCAGACCACTCCTGTGCCAGAAAAACAGGCGGTTGATCTCATTTGTTGCTGTCTCCACGTCAAATACAACGCCCACGCACTGTTTCTCATGGGTTCTCGTCTGTTCCAGCTCGATCACGATCGTACTGGAAAAATTCTTATTTCGCAGATACTGGGACTCATTATTTTCACTGATGTTTACCATTCCGCGCAGATACTCGATCAGAGTACGGTCGGAATCATCTGCTGCCGCTTTATTAAAAAATCCACGTCCGTCCGTGTTAGCATAGAGCACAATCTGAATTGCATCGATAACCGTTGATTTTCCACTTCCGGAATGCCCGGTGAAAAAATTGATTCCTTCACTCAAAGTCAGTATTTTTCTGTCTATATAATGCCAGTTGTTCAGGCAGATTTTTGAAATCGCCCAGAACGGCTGCCTGTTATCCAATGTCTCCAAGAGTCTCCTCCTCTTCTTCCCGGCTGCTTCCAAATGATTCCAGAACTTCTCTCACCGCATCTCCCTGCAATACTGCATGGATACACGGATAGATCAGAAGTCTTGTACTTTCATTTAACTCTTCCAGTACATCCAATGGCTCGATCAGCTGGTATTTTTTCAGCATGGCAATAGTTCTTTTCATCTCGGTCGGTGACGGGATACTGCGAAGCACGCGAAAATCTCCTGCTTTTCCGTTGAGTGCCCCCAAGGTTGTCACAATCTGGCTGCTCGACGAAACCGATGCCATCTGCTCATCATAGATCAGTTTCAGCAATAATATATAAATAGTCGCAAGACGCGGAAGCTTTTCTCCCCAGACCATCTCATCCTGAATATAGATCAGACCCAGATGTACATTCTCGCATAACGTAATGCCGGCAATCTGGAAATACATTTTCAGAAAATCAATGTGCTTTTCGCAGATACGGTACTCTCTCTGATACTGGAGTCTGCCCGCACGCTTGTCAAACTTCCTCTCCAGAAGGAACGTCTGTCTATAGAGAAGCCGGATCACATCCGTCAGGTCTTCCTGTTCTTCCTGTGTAAGCTGCTCAAAATATTCTATCATCCATTCTCTCCAATTTCCGTATTCTTTTTATAAATGCCTTCTTACAAACTTCAGTGCAGGATAACGGTATCCGTTCTTTTCAATCGTCTCCGCATCCTCTTCCAGCGTTTTATATTTGCTGTTCTTACGGGTACTTAAGTCATATGCCAGAATCAGCTTTTCAAAATCCTCCTCTGATGTAAGGGAAAGTTTTTCTGTATCCAGCACATCTTTCTCTATATGCTCTTCGATAAATTCTTCAATCTGCTTTTTGCTGAATCTGCGCTTGATCCGGTTCAATCTGAGCACATCTTCCCTGTCCAGATCATCCACTTCTTCTTCCGGTGCCATCTGACTTACAAAATCCTTCCGGTTTTTTCTTCGCTTATAAAGAGATTTTTCTGACAGGATTTCGACCAAAGACAGATTCATCTTCTCCCCCGTCTTTTGAATGACCTCTTCATAGTCATCCTCTGACATCCGGTTCAGGAGCTGAATAACCAGTCCCTTCGTGTCCCTCTCTCCGCTCAGAAGATAATTCAGTCTTGTCACCGTCGCACGCACATATTTGCTGTGCTCCTTATCCATATTGGAAATGCGGTGCTCGATATCATCAAAGCCTCTCTCGATCATATCCAGAAGTTCCAGCACATCTTCTCCCGTATCTCCGGTTGCACGGGCGCGCTCACGGATCTTCTCGATCCATTCCTCATCATCCCGCATCTGACGCAGGCATTCTTTGATATCTGTCTTATAGATATAAAAATTATCCGAAGTCTTCAGTATATGGTATTTTTTCCGGACAATCTCTTCCACATATCCGTCCAGATGCTCTTTCAGAAGATCCCCGTAAAACTGCTGTTCCAGAAGCCTTGCAAAAAATTTATCCATGTTATGCAGCATATCCTGCAGTGCTTTGTTGAGCCGTCTGGTATTGATAAGTGCTGTCCGGAGCATATTCAGATTCACCCTCGGATCATTTTTAAACGAGAACAATGTCGCATAGACATTCTGGATATAGATCTCTGTCTCCTCCAGGTCCTCCGTAGAAAGCCGCTCAAAGGCATCCACAAATATTGCTGCATAATCCGGAATTACGATATTCGTCACCAATGTATTATAATCTTCAATTTTCTTCAGCCATCCTTTTCGGATCAGCCAGTTCAGAATCCTTGCCGACGGAGTCTCCAACATATCAAACTCAGTCTCATCTTCCTCCCGCTTAAGTTCGATCTGTTTCTTCATATACAGATCCCGAAGCACCTGAATACAGACTTCCCTGGTCAGGAAATAATTGCTGTATTGGTATTCTTCATTGATCGCCATCAAAGCCTCAATGTATGTCTCTCTGTTCACAGAACGGAACAGACTCCAGAAACCCTCCGGAATTTCAAAACGTAACTGCATGCCTTGCCTTTCTGTAAATTCATAAATTTTTCCATTATCTATAAGTATACCATATTCTAGTCTCTAAATGGAAAAAATTATTTTTCTTGTTCCACGAATATTCTCAGTAAACGGAAAAAGGAAACCGCAAAAATGATTCCTCATCTTGCGGTTTCCTCGTTTTACCTCTTCTTATACCATACACTCGTGGATCTCTTCTTCTTCAAGACCAATTCCCTGCATGACATTTTTCAGTTCTTCCCTGCATTCCAGTGGTGCGCACCAGGAAAGCCCGCATCCTGCTGAAATACTTCTCGGCACCGGAATCATACGTCCCTGTGCGCCAACTTTTTTACATTCTTTTTCCATCGCCATCGCATCCGCTGTTGTGTGGAATGTGATGACCAGCTTTAACTCTTTTTTTCTCATTATTCAATCACAATTTCAAATTCAGAGCCCTTCTCGGTAGAAGTTGCCTTCTTTCCTTTGTCCTTCGCAAACTTCTCGATATTAGTCTTCTGGTGAGGTTCGCTCACAAGAACCTTGATCGGTCCGTTTGCATTCTTCAGTGCCTCTGCGGTAAGCATCAGCGGTTCCGGACACGAAAGTCCTCTTGCATCTACTTCTTTCATATTTTTTACCTGCCTTCCTAGCATATCATATTTCTTATGAATTATCCATCTATATCTTGCGGTTTCTGACTATTTTGCCTGCTCTCTTTTGTTTGTAAATGCAATGATAAAGCATGCAATAATACAGATGATACAAGCAACCTTTCCGTTCGGAGTAACTGCTCCCGCAACAACCTTTCCAGTCTCTGTATTCATTGCGGTTCCGCTTGATGCAAGTCCGAAGTTATGGCAAAGTGCTGCTGCAAAGAACATGCCAAGTACTGTCACTGCTGAATCAGAAGAGCCCTGTCCTGCAAGGATCAGCTGGCGAAGCGGGCATCCGCCGGCAAGAACTGCCGCGAATCCTACTGCATACATGCCAAGGATATTCCACAGATGGTTGGAATGTGCAATGATTCCAGGTGTGTTAAATCCAAGTACGAATCTTCCTGTTGCCAGGTTGAAGATCAGCATTACTACAAAAAGACCTGCAATAATTGTAAGAAGATCAAAGTTCTTCATTAAGATCGCATCACGGATTCCGCCGGCGAAGCACATTCTTGATTTCTGAGCAAGTGCTCCGAAAATAAGTCCGCCGATCAGTGACATGATAATTGGTGCATGAAGACTTCCAGGACCTGCTTCACTTGCTTTGAGAAGTGTTGAGCAAGTTGCAAGGATCAGAATACCAAGCATCAATACCGGAAGCACTGCTCCACTTTCTTTATTCGTCTCATGCGCACGTCCAAGGCTGAATCCTTTTTTCAGGGCAAATGCTCCTGTTCCTACTCCAAGTACAAATCCAATCAGTGCTACCCATGCATTCAGGTCACCTGCTGACATACGGATTACCATACGGAGCGGGCATCCAAGGAAAATCAGGGAACCAATCATAATTACCATACCAAGGATAAAGCGGATCATCGGTGAAGATCCTGCTGTTGAACGGTACTCTTTTGTTGCCACTGAAATAATAAATGCTCCGATCACAAGACCGATGATCTCCGGTCTTGCATACTGTACAACTTCGGCCTGGTGAAATCCCAGAGCTCCTGCCGTATCACGGATAAAGCAGGCAATACAGAATGCCATGTTTGCCGGATTACCAAAGTAAGCCAGACATGCAGCTACAAGCCCACACAGACCCCCCGCAAGTGCAAGCTTCTTCTTTGAATCTGATAAATTCATTTTTCTTCCTCCTTCGTCTTTCTCTCATTCGTCATTTTGACTATTAAAGCTTTTTTTGTTACCTTACAATTATACCTTTTGCATAACTTTTTGTCCAATTTATAATTAAAATAGACCGATATATATATTGATACTATCAATACTATACCGGTCTTCTATCAATCTCTGATCTTATAAAATTTTACTCTTCTTCTGCAAGCTCGCAGACTGCCCGGATTGCAGTATCCACTTCTTCCTCTGTGTTATAGTGGGAAAAACTGAATCTGACAGCCCCCTGCTCTACGGTTCCAAGCGCCTCATGCATCCGTGGTGCACAGTGTCCTCCTGAACGGGTAGAAATCCCATAATCTGTCAGAAGTGCATCGCTGACTTCTCCCGAATCATAATCTCTGATATTCAGGCTCACTACCGCACAGCGGTCCATGCTGCTGAAATCCCCATAAATTTTGACTCCCGGGATTTCTTTTACCCCTTCATAAAACCGTTTCATCAATGCCTGTTCCTTTGCACGGATCGTATCAATTCCTGTTTCTTCCAGATATCCGATCGCAGCATCCAGTCCGGCAATTCCGTGTCCGTTAAGTGTTCCTGCTTCCAGTGCTGTCGGCATCTCTTCCGGCTGTGTCTTACTATAGGTCTGCACACCGGTACCGCCTGAAAGAAGCGGCCGGACATGAACGCCTTTTCTCACGTACATTCCACCGGTCCCCTGCGGTCCCAGAAGTCCCTTATGGCCGGTAAAACACAGAATATCAATATGCATCTTCTGCACATCGATCGGAAATACACCGGCAGTCTGTGATGCATCTACCACAAACAACAGACCATGCTTCTGGGCAATCTCCCCGATCCGCTCCACATCCACTTTGTTTCCCGTCAGATTAGAACCATGGGTACAGACAATTGCTTTTGTATTCTCTTTGATTGCTTTTTCAAAATCTGCATAATCCAGAGTTCCTTTTTCATCACATCCAAGGAATGTCACTTCAACTCCCTTTTTCTCCATCTCATAAAGTGGTCGGAGAACAGAGTTATGTTCCAAAACCGTAGAGATCACATGGTCTCCCGGATTTAAGATCCCCTTGATCGCAATATTCAGACTCTCCGTTGAGTTCATGGTAAATACGATCTGTCTTGCATCTTCCGCCCCGAAAAAACCTGCAAGCTTCTCTCTTGTGTCATATACGGTTCTTGCTGCTCCGAGAGATGCCTCATTGACACCTCTTCCTGCATTCCCCATTGAGCACATTGCTGCGGTAATCGCATCAATTACTTCCTGTGGTTTGCGCATTGTGGTTGCTGCATTATCTAAATATATCATATTGATCCTCTTTTCATTTCCCCATATGTGCATCCGGATAGAAATCCTTTACAATCCGGATCAGATGCTCTGCTGCTGCAGGCAGCTGATAGTTTTTATTGTATACAAGGTTCAGATAACGACTGCTTTCATCCTTCTGTAACGGGAATTCCAGAACCTGTCCGGTCCGGATCTCCTCTTCTGCTGCAAGTCTTGATATAATCGTGATTCCAAGCCCACTCTTTACTGACCTTTTTATCGCTTCCGGATTCTCAATGCATGCTACTATATTGAGGGTATCCGGCATAATTCCTGCTTTTCTCAATATTTTTTCTGTTTCCTTGCGGGTTCCCGATCCTTCTTCCCGCATAATGACCGGTTCATTCTTTATCCATGTTGCTGTCTTATAGCGCTTCTGTATTTCCTGATAAAACTCGGTATTCGGCATGATAACAACCAGTTCATCCTGATAAAAAGGCATATATCTGCAATGCTTTTTTTCAAGTACCGTACCTGTGAATCCAATATCTACCATATGCCCTGCTACCTGTTCAACAACACCGCAGCTGTCATTTTCTGAAATCCGGAACTGCTCATCCGGATAAGTCTCTCTGAATTTCGCCAGAATCGCCGGAAGAACATACTGTGCCGGAATCGTAGAGGTCGCAATTGTAATACATTTTTCCTCACGATGCGCATCCTTGGAAAATACCTGCTCGATTTCTTTTTCGAGTTCCACCATCTGACGCGCATACTGATATAATTGCTTTCCTTCTTCCGACAATTTTACTTCCTTTGTATTTCTGACAAAAAGCCGTGAGTCCAGTTCTTTCTCCAGAGAAGAGATATGTGCACTGACCGTTGGCTGCGTCAGGAATAAAAGCTTTGCCGCTTTTGAAAAACTTCCCGACTCAGTTACCTTAACAAATGCCTCCAGCTGCTTTAAATTCATAAGTATGCCACCCTCTCACTTTCTCCGCCTGTCTTCTTTGTCACCTTAATGCTGTCCATATATTCTAAAATCGGTTTCGCACTCTTTCTGCTTGTTGAGAACATATCTCTCACCTGTGCGATCGTGATCAGATTTTCTTCCTTCAGATGATTCTGAATTTTTTCCTTCGCTTCATCCATCAGGTGTTTCATCGTAAACATCTCTTCATTGATACGGAGTACTTTTCCTTCGTCAATCATCATGAGAACCACTTCTTCCGCTGTCTGGCGCGGAATTTTTCCAAAATCAATCTCTGAAAATCTCACAAAATCATATCCTGCTTTTTCAAATGTATCTTCGATCAGCTTCTCTGTCTGAAGATACATCGCGTCCTTCGGAACTTCATATCCCGGAAGCGAAAGATATTCTTCCCTTCTTCCATAGACGTTTTCTCCCGTCATTCTTTCGATATACGCATCAAATATGTTTGGTTTGATCTTTTTCAGGAATGTGTTGTGAATTTCGGCTTTCTTCATTCCATATCGGTATGGATGCTCACTGTGATATTTCTGCAATGTCTCCTCTATCTTCTGACGTACTGCAAATTCGCTGTCTCTGTGCCACAAATATGTGTCCTTCTTCATTGGGAATACAAAGATTGTGCCCGATTCTTCCAGTTCTTCAAGATACTCCTTCAGTTCATCTACGGAATGTGCCATCACCTTTGCAAGCTCAGCAAGTGTGATCATCGTGTCGCCGTGTTCTTTGATCTGAAGCTCCATAACATCGCCAAGAGAACCGGATTCTTTTTTCTTCAGTTCTTCGATTGCCTGCGCATCAAAACGTTTCTTACGCACCGGATTCGGTTCCAGAACGATCCCGCCTCCGATAGTCTCCATCGGCGAATAGAAACGTACTACAAAACGGTCGCCTCGTTTGACCGCAATCTCTTCTTCCAGTCTGAGCTGTACCAGTCCCTCTTCTCCCGGTCCGATCTGCTCCTTATCCAGCAGAACAGCACGGCAGAGGATTTCACTCGTACCCGTGTATAAATGCAATCTCTCATGATTTGTAAGGATACGCATGGAGTCTTCCAGAACTTTCAGCTTCACATCCAGAAGATCTGTATTTTTCATACTGTTCTTCGGCGCAAGCACACACCCTCTGCGAATCTCCTTTTTCTTCACATTTGACAGATTGATCGCCACTCTCTGTCCGGCATAGCATTTGTCCTGATTCTGCCCATGTACCTGAATATTACGAATCTTGCACTCTTTTCCGATCGGATACATTTCCAGAACGTCTTCCCTGGTGATCGTACCGGAGATAAGTGTCCCTGTGATAATTGTCCCAAAGCCTGACAGGGTAAATGCCCGGTCAATCGGAAGTCTTGGAATAGTCTGTGTATCCTTTGCAACCACCTCATCAGACATCAGTTGCTGGATCGTATCCGTCAGTTCATCAAGCCCCTGCCCGGTTGCAGCCGATACTTTAACAACCGGTGCACCTTCCAAAAAAGTACCTTCCAGTTCTTCCTGGATTTCTTCCTCAACGAGTTCCAGCCATTCTTCATCGACCAGATCACACTTGTTGATCACCAGAATGCTCTTCTTGATCCCAAGGAGTCCCAGAATGTCCATGTGTTCTCTTGTCTGCGGCATGATACCTTCATCCGCTGCCACAACCAAAAGTACCAGATCCATTCCGACAACTCCCGCAACCATGTTGTTGATAAATTTTTCATGTCCCGGAACATCAATGATCCCTACACGGTCTCCATTTTTCAGATCAAAATAAGTAAACCCGAGGTCAATGGTGATCCCTCTTCTCTGTTCTTCTTCCCACCGGTCCGTGTTACGTCCGGTAAGTGCTTTTATCAGTGTCGTTTTCCCATGGTCAATGTGACCTGCGGTTCCTACGATAATGTTTTTCATAATAATTCTCCCAGCATCTCTGCTATCTTCTTAAAGTAGCAGGATTCAATTGTCCGCACATCCAGATAAATCGTGTCGTTGGCTGTACGCGGAATGATTGGCATAGAAAGATGCCGCATCTCTTCTTCCAGCTTCGGTACACTGATATTCTCCGGCTTAATCGTAACTGCCATACTCGGAATGCGTTCAAGTGGAAGAGAGCCTCCACCGATCTGTGATTCACACGGTTCCATCCCGATCGTTGCAGCAAGCTGTGCATTCTGCAGAATCCGTTTCAGGGATCTTGCACGCTTTTCCACATCCTCTTTGGACTCTGTGATCATACGCAGTACCGGAAGATTCTGGATTGCCTTTTCTTCTGATAAATATTCCTGTAATACCAGTTCCAGTGCTGCTGCTGTGAATTTATCAATTCGCAGTGCACGTGTCAGCTGATTCTTCTTCATCTGGTCAATATATTTCTTTTTACCGATGATGATTCCAGCCTGTGGACCACCGAGCAGCTTGTCTCCGCTGAAGCATACAACGTCCGCTCCCTTACGGATAGAATCCTGAACCGTCGGTTCATAGGTCAGTCCGTATTTACTCAGGTCGATCAGCACACCGCTTCCAAGATCTTCGATGATCGGAATATCATGTTCCTGCGCAATCGGAATCAGTTCATCGATCGTAACCGTCTCTGTAAATCCAACAATACGGTAATTGCTTGTATGAACTTTAAGAAGTGCCTTTGTCTCCTCTGTGATCGCTTCTTCATAATCAGAATAATGTGTCTTATTCGTCGTTCCGACTTCCACAAGTGAAGCTCCGCTCTGCTCCATTACATCCGGAATCCGGAATTTGCCACCGATCTCAACCAGCTCTCCGCGAGATACTACAACTTCCCCTCCTTTTGCCATTGAACTTAAGATCAGCATAACAGCCGCAGCATTGTTGTTAACCGCCATCGCAGCCTCTGCCCTGGTCAGTTTGCAAAGCAGTTTTTCAAAATGAGAATATCTCTCTCCACGTGCCCCTGCTTCCAGATTATATTCCAGATTGGAGTAACCACTCACAATTCCTGCCAGTCTCTCAACATGCTCCTTACTGATCGGTGCACGGCCGAGATTGGTGTGGAGAACTGTTCCTGTTCCGTTGATCACCATTTTCATATTCGGCTCATGCAGCTTTCCGGCATGTCGTTTTATATTCTGCGTAAGCATCCCGATCTGCGCTTTTGCTTCCTCTTCTTCCTCGCACTTTCCGATAAATGTTCTGAGCGCATCCATCTCTTCACGAATCACATCCATCACAAATTCACGTCCATATGCATCAATCAGATTCTGTATCTCCTGTTCTTCAAGCAGAATATCTACTTTCGGAATACTGCGAAATAATAAATTTTTATTCATTTTCTCCTCTACCTCTTTGAATTCCTAGTGCAGACGAATCAGTTTATCGCTCTTTTCTGTTACGGTTCCAATCAGGGATACCTTGGTATCCAGCCTCTTCTTCTCGAATGCTTCCATCACGGCTTCCGCATACTGCGCTTCCACGCTGATGAGCAGCCCACCTGATGTCTGCGGATCATATAACAGATCGATAAAATGATCTTCTACATTTCTGAAATCTACTTTCTGATAAGAATATCCCTTGTTCTTGTAAGCCCCCGCCGGAACAAGGCCCATCTTTGCATAGCTGATTGCTTCATCAAGATATGCAATATCGTGAACATTCAGTTCAAATGTCACATTGCTTGCCTCTGCCATTTCAACACAGTGACCTAAAAGACCAAATCCTGTAATATCCGTACATGCATTTACAGGGAAATGATCCACAACTTCTTTTGCTTTTTTATTTAAAGAAGACATGACAATCTCAGCTTCCCTGATTGCGGCTGCAGATGCCATCTCTCCTTTGATTGCCGTATTAACAATTCCTGTTCCGACCTGTTTGGTAAGGATCAGCACATCCCCCGGTTTACATCCGTAATTCTTAAATATCTTCTTCGGATGTACAAATCCGGACACACAAAGTCCGTACTTCGGCTCATCATCCTGTACTGTGTGTCCACCAACCAGAACAGCTCCCGCCTCTTTTACCTTATCGGCTCCACCGGCAAGAATATCTCCTAAGATCTGTGGATCAAGACAGTTCGGAAATCCTACGATATTAAGTGCTACCTTCGGCTCTCCTCCCATTGCGTAAACATCACTGAGCGAGTTTGCTGCTGCAATCTGGCCAAACATATACGGATCATCCACGATCGGCGTAAAAAAATCCACGGTCTGGATCATCGCAATATCATCTGTAACCTTATAAATCGCAGCATCATCTGATGTCTCGATTCCGACGATCAAATTTTCATCTTCAAATTTCGGTAACTTACCCAGAACCTGGGCAAGGGTCTCCGGACCTACTTTAGCGGCTCACCCGGAAGTTTTTGCATACTGTGTCAGTCTTACTTTTTCTTTATTCATTGTTTATCCCCAACTTATACTTTGCATTTAACATGTTACCTGCCGCAAAAAATGCGCACATAGATGAATTCTATCATTCATACTTTCTATTGTAAAGACTGCTTTTGCAATTCATACTTTTCTATAATCAATTCTCTCACATGTTCAGCCGCTGCCGGAAGTTTGTAGTTCTTATTATATACAAGATTCAGGTTTCGACCGCTGCCATCCTGTGAAAACGGGAATTCCAGAACTTCTCCTGCCTGGATCTCATCTGCAGCCGCAAGTCTTGAAATGATCGTAATGCCAAGACCGCTTTTGACAGATCTCTTGACCGCTTCCGGATTCTCAATTGTCGCAACAATGTTCAAATCATCCAAAGAGATTCCCATCTTTTTTAATTGCTTTTCTGCTTCTTTTCTGGTACCGGATCCCTCCTCACGCATAATCAGAGGTTCTCCTTCCAGCCATTTTAAATCCTTCTGCTCTTTTACGATTTTCTGATATTCTTTCGTATTCGGCATAATAACAACCAGATCATCCTGGTAAAACGGTATGTATTTACAATTTGCTTTTTCGATTACTGTACCGGAAAATCCAATGTCAACCAGATGCGATGCTACCTGTTCAATGACAGTACTGCTGTCACTTTCTACGATTCTGAACTGTTCTTCCGGAAATCTCTCCCGGAATTTCACCAGAATATCCGGCAAAATATACTGCGCCGGTATCGTAGATGTTGCGATTGTAATACATCTTTCTTTCTGCTCTGCTGCTTTTGAAAACATTGACTGGATTTCCTGTTCCAGTTCGATCATCTGACGTGCATACTGATAAAGTGTCTTTCCATCCTCAGATAATTTGACAGTCTTGGTATTACGCACAAACAATCTCACTTTCAGTTCTTTTTCAAGTGTCTGTATATGTGCACTTACTGTTGGCTGTGTCAGATATAGTTCCTGTGCTGCTTTTGAAAAGCTCTTTGAATCGGATACTTTAATAAATGCTTCCAGCTGCTTTAAGTTCATAATTATTCCCTCTCTCTATTCGATCAAATTCGTATAAATACAACCTCTCTGGATTCCTTTATTTCCTTTGATCAAATCGCGCAGCCACATCCATCTTCTACTATCCGATATCAAATACCAGAGAGCAAAGTGCATCTGCCCGAACAGACAAATTCTTTCTGTCCAGGAGGTTACCATCTTCAGTTTTTAACAACTTGTCCAGAACCTGAACAAGGGTCCTTCGACCTGCTTTGATGCCTCAACATGATGTCCTTGTACACTGTGTCTCTCTGATATCTTTATTCATACTTAATTTCTCAACTTTTCTTAAATATTCTCTGTCCGTTATACGGACTTCTTTGTTATATAGTTCTCAAACTATGGTCTGATGATCTTTCCTGCTTCAGCCATAGATTCAACAATACTGTACATATTGGTTACACCACCAACAACAAGCTTGTCTTTTAAGTGATAGTAGTCAAGACATGTACCACATGTAAGAATCTCTACGCCCTGTGCCTCCAGAGACTTCAGATCTTCAATAGAATCTGATCCTTCTGTTGTAAGAGTAGCTCCTCCATTGTAGAAAAGCATCTTCTTCGGAAGTGTATCAAGCTGTGTAACTGCATAAATAAATCCCTTGATCAGGACTTTACCAAGTTCATCATTACCTGTTCCCATACGGTCAGAAGATACAACTACAATGAGGTCTCCCTTCTGATCCGGTGTACATACAACTTCTGCATCTGCTGCCGGTGCTCCCTGCATCTTGATCGTTACTTTGTATTCTTTTTCTCCAAGCTTTTCAGAGCTTACTTCTCCGCCCTGTTCTTTTGCCAGCTTTGTAACATTCTGTACAGCAATCTCATTATCTACTAGTACTTCAATTGTCTCCGGTCCTGTAAGAGCCTGCATTGCTTTTTTTGTTTTGATTACCGGAATCGGGCAGTTATCTCCCATTGCATTAACTGTTACCATAATATTCATTTCCACCTTTCTTTTACGTGAATCTTTTCACTTATAGATACATTCTATCACCCTTCTTCCCTTATGTAAACAGATAGTCCCGTTATTTTTACCAAAAACCAATTGTTATCGCGATAGCTTTTTGTATATTATTGCGATATTTTACATTCGCTTCTTGCAGTATCCTTTCTTCTATAATAAAATAGAAAAGTAAGACAGTATGTCTATAAATATGCATTGAACAAAACTATAGAAAACTGAGAATCTATCGAAAAGCACTTCAGAAAGGATTTAATAATATATGTGGTTAGCAGATGGTTGGAAAGATTATGAAGTAATTGACTCCTCAGACGGAGAAAAGTTGGAACGCTGGGGGCAGTACATCCTGGTTCGTCCAGATCCGCAGGTGATCTGGGATACACCTCGCACAGACAAACGCTGGATGTATCCGAACGCACACTATCACCGCAGTAAAAAAGGCGGCGGTGAATGGGAATTCTTCGATCTCCCGGAACAGTGGCAAATCAGTTATAAGAATCTTACATTTAACTTAAAACCGTTTAATTTTAAACATACCGGACTTTTCCCGGAACAGGCAACCAACTGGGACTGGTTCTCTGAAAAGATCCGCAATGCCGGGCGCCCGGTAAAAGTACTAAACTTATTCGCCTATACCGGTGGCGCAACACTTGCAGCAGCTGCTGCCGGCGCACACGTAACTCATGTAGACGCTTCCAAGGGAATGGTTACATGGGCAAAAGAAAATGCTGTTTCTTCTGGACTCGGCGATGCACCGATCCGCTGGCTGGTTGATGACTGTGTCAAATTCGTAGAACGCGAAATCCGCCGCGGTAATCATTACGATGCAATCATCATGGATCCACCTTCCTACGGTCGTGGACCAAGGGGCGAGATCTGGAAGATTGAAGACGCAATTCATCCACTGGTAAAACTCTGTACGAAGATTTTATCCGATGATCCACTGTTCTTCCTGATCAATTCTTATACGACAGGACTTGCCCCAGCAGTACTGACTTATATGATCGCGACTGAGCTTAAGAAATACGGTGGGCATGTGGATTCACAGGAGATTGGGCTTCCGGTATCTTCAAATGGGCTGGTACTTCCTTGTGGAGCCAGCGGAAGATGGGAGAAATAAGATTGCGGATTTTTGATTGATACGTTTGTGGCTTCTCAATAATACAACGTTTTTCCGAATAGCAGAATCTCAATTTGTGCAATCATAAAAGATCTAAAATAAAAGAGAAGTGATCCGGTATGAAATGGATTCCTCCTGCTATAAAGCTTGTGCTTTAACGAAAATCCTTTTCTAAACTCAGATTACTTCTCTTTTTTATTTTCCATTCTCCTTTGGGTTTCCCATCTGAAAATTTATTGCAGATGCTCCATCAGATAGCTAAGAAACGCCTGGCAACCTTCCATCACATCATCAAATGTCTCATCAAAATTTCCTGTATACCATGGATCTGCAATGTCTCTCGGACGATTTGTGTAATCCAGAAGTCTCTGTACCTTGTGCTCCGGGTCATTTCCGATGATTCTCATAATGTTCTGTATATTGTATCGATCCATGCAGATGATGTAGTCGAATGCGGCATATTCTTCTCTGCACATCTTGCGTGCACGGTGATTGCCACACGGGATTCCTTCCTTGCGGAGCTTCTTTTGTGTGCCGTGGTGAACTGGGTTTCCATGTTCTTCGTTGCTTGTACCGGCGGAATCGATGATAAAATCGGACTCCAGACCGGATCGTCTGACTAAATATTTCATGACGTATTCTGCCATGGTGGAGCGGCAGATGTTGCCGTGGCAGATGAAAAGTATTTTTATCATGATTGTAATGTCCTTTCATTTCTTTGTATAACTTTGCATATCTTTGCAAATGCCCATTATACACTAATTTCATTTACGTTAGTATGCCACGCAGCAGATTACAGGCACTAATAATCTAGCCTATTCTGGCATATGTTGGTATATCTTGTCATATTTTTGTCTACAAAATTGGTAAAATTATTGGTAATTTTCCTTCCACTATCATATATAATCAATATAGTATCCACAAACTTGTTATAAGATAATCCATCATCCGATAGATTGTAATTTATCGTTTTTAATTATTTTTCATCATCACAAAATACTGTGTATCTGAAAGTTCCATTGCATTTTAATATACTTCTTATATAACAATCTCAAGAAGCTTGATGATAAGAGATGCTTTTTAGATGTGATATTGATGGAAATACTATTTCATTGAAATCTAAAATAAAGTTTATCTCTTCTTTACAGTCAAGATAATTTACCACCACAATAATAAGTAAAAAAATAGCTGAAACCAATATAGGTAGAATTGTACCTATCTTAGAAATATCTATGCCAGTAGAATAAAATACTGTAAGCATTCCAATTTCTATTGGAATTACTGCTGAAGTAATTAATTCTTTATAACTTTCTTTATTTCTAAGTCTTCTAATCATAAAACGATACGCATCTTCATTATCAATAATCGCTTCAAACGTTTTCTCGATATATTCTTTCCAATCACTATATTTTTCGAATTCCAAAGCCCCATTTTTTATTTTTTTCTTATTTTTTCCAATTATTTTATAGGTTGAAATTTCTTTTTGATAATCTATGCCATATGCTGAATTTTTTAGATACTTATTTATTTCAATATTACTTACAATATTAACACCAGCTATTAGTATCATTAAAATGCCTATGATACCAAGCAATAAAAAAAATAAATCTATATTTTGACCTGGCCATTTAGATTTAAAATAAAATTTTATCAACAGCATTTCTATAGTACTTATGATACACATGCAAAATCCCACACAAAAACAAATCTTATTTTTTCTATTTGATATTTGCCTTACTTCCATTTTCAATATTCCCCCAATAATTATTTATCATATTGCCTATTTCAAAAATTGTAAATTGCCACTCCTGCTATTCCAATTCATGCACCTCTTCTTCCAACTTACAAAGATATCCTATAATTTCTTCGTATTCCGGCATCTTCCCATATATCATATTATGATGCATAGCCTGGTAATCTTCTTTTAGAGCTTTATGTATTCGTTCTCCTGGCACAAGCATAATTGAACCTAACGTTGCAATCTCATAATGTGCACTCTTTGCATAATAAAATTTCTGTTTAAATGTAATATCCTTTTCTAACAATTTCTTTCTCTTAAATGCACTTTCCTTTACCCATGAATTGCCCATATTATACACATCATACAAATGTCTAGCATCAAGGATAATCTCTCCGCGCTCCGAAGCCTCCCAAGCCTCTGGTGTGGGATACCCATACATAATCGGTGCTGTATGTTCTGATTTGCATTTTGGACATATTACTTTCATATAACCAATTCCTCTCACTCTACATCTTTGTAAAGTTTGCATTTTCTTATTATAGATTACTTTAAATTTAGAAGTCTGTGATGAACCAAAACAGCTACGTATTACTATCCTGGAATGCATAAAAGCATGGTCTATCATGTAACTGTCCATTTACCTTTTCCTTATTCTGCATCAAATAAGAATCTGGAAAATCCTTAATGTATTGATCATCAATATAATAAAAATGTCCTATTTCCATTTCTTCTCCTATCGTCAAAAAGAGGCTCCGTCCTCTCGAACAGAACCTCAAAACATTTGAACTCGACCTTATTTGAGTTGCATATCGAGTAGCAACAAACATTTGCAGTAATCTCTTACTTTACTTAAAATATACATTCAAATGTGCCGCCTGTCAAGGTCAAATATAAGTTCAAATCACAGTTTGCGGCTGCATTAATATTATATGTCCGTATCCAATTAGATATTCATTTTACACGACACTGCTAGACCATTCAACGATTGCACACAATATAACGATTGCCCTTACAATTTAACGATTGCTACTACCATTAAAATCTGCACTTCTACATCGGCTCATTTGCATTCCCTCATTCGTAGTATTACCGTAGTCTGTCACTACTACACTTCCCACGATATGCCCACGTAATGCCACCTAAAGCCTTGTTTTTACTGACTCCCCACAGTCCTGCCGTGGCAGATAAATAATACTTTTATCTTTTATATCCCATCTTCCTGCGAAAGATGCCAATACGTCATGAAACACATGTACTGACTAGCTTTCACTATCTATT
Organism: Coprococcus sp. TM115-187; assembly: GCF_027679115.1. Lineage (NCBI taxonomy): Bacteria > Bacillati > Bacillota > Clostridia > Lachnospirales > Lachnospiraceae > Coprococcus > Coprococcus sp. TM115-187. The sequence goes on from NZ_JAQEKS010000022.1 coordinate 29,845, forward strand.
TTATTTTCCTTAGAACACGTGGAGGTGAGTGGCAAGGCTGTATAGCAGCGACTTCGTAAGATATCGTTTCAAACTCACCTGTATGATTACCGGTGAGAAGAATCCAATGACTACTATTCAAGTGCTTTCAGAGATTGGCGGTGATACATCTGTCTTCCCCACAGTAAAACATCTCGCAAAAAATCAATTGTAAAAATTTATGAGCATATTACTTCTCTTCTAATGTAACTTCATTTGCTGGAATTATAAATTTTTTCAAATACTTCTGCATATTTTTATTATATGCATAAACATAGCAGCCCTTTATGCCACGAGCTAGAATTGTAGTATATGTATTAATAATTAGTTCTTTTAAAGTTTCCTTATCTGTTCCAGCTTTTACTTTTGAATCCTTATAATTCTCCAAATCTATTACAATTGAATTACTATTGAAATCATAGTCAATCTCTTTGCCAAATATAACTCCCACATAATTCATGTCATATCCCTGAGTAGTGTGAATGCAGCCAATTGTACAATGTGAGTCCTGTCTGGTAACCCATGATTCATTGGTCAAATTCCAAATATATTTATGATTTTCAATCAAAATATCATATTCGCCATTTTGAACAAGTAAGTCATAACAAGACATATCATCCTTAGGCTTATTCTTTTGTTTTGTTTTCCAGTCCCATGAAAATCCTGCAACCGTTTTGCACAATCCCATTTCATCATCTTTTTTACGTACAGTTTCAACAAGTAAATTGACATCATCAAAAATCAGAAAATCATAATTTTCCATATTTTCGCGTTCTTTTCTCCTGCACGCCATTACATCCTTAATATACTGAAGGTAAGTATCTCCACCCTCACATCGCATTTGAGTCTCAAGAATATGCTCATTAGTTACATAATTATATTTTTTCAAAGTATTTTCATATTCATCATGTGAAATATCAGATGACTTTACACTCTGAGTTTTATCATAAAAAAGAATAACATGCTTCGCTGATTTTAAAATCCATTCCAACTGATTCGTTTCCGTTGGTTCTAAATCTAAGAATCTGCTTACATCATCAAACGATTTATATCCTGTAAGATTTTTACGTTTCGACAATCTGTGCGATTCATCAACAAAAAGAATATCATACTCTTCTTTAATTACATCTGTTGGACCTATAACCATTTCACTTACAAGCCCATTCCCACACTCTTTAAATACATTTTTTATTGTTCCTCTAATTCCTGGCATAGGAAAAACAAATCCTATTTTGAAGGCTTTTCCACCTCTTTGTGTTTGAATATATTTTTTTAATCTTAACAAAGTATTACGTTTACTTTCATCGATATCATCTTCAAATGTGTCCGCTTTAATATCTAACAACCTATCATCTATATTAATCGCATTTACCAATGAATTAATAATACTGATTGCCAAAACTGTTTTCCCTGTACCTGCACAACCCTGAACAAGACTAACGCCCCTTTGATCATTAACAAAACTATCTATAATTTCATTAATTATATTTATGCTTACTTCATTCTGTTCCCCATTCAGTGCATTATAAGGAGAAAACTTAAATATATTTTTGTTTTCAATAATTTCAAGAGAATTATTTGCAAGCTTTTTATCAAGCATTTCCTGCCATAGAACAGTAAACTGATTTCGATAAAATTTTCTCTGATAATAATCATGTATAGCTTGCTGACCTCTATTTTTATTCAATATATTCTGAAATTTTCCATCAACCGAACAATACTTTATCAAACGCTGCTCATAATCTAAAATAACTGATTTATTAAAACGTCCATCAAAAACAATCTCTATAACTTGCAAGTTCTTTTTTTCTTCATTTTTCAAATGTTGACTCATTCGAGCTGCTGCGCTCGTAGTTTCGCCTATATAGAGGTTAGTATCATCGTGAATAAGATAGACTACCGGCCAATTTGTCCCCTTTTGTAATCCTTTTAACTTTTGCAATCCATGTTCATTAAATTCAAACTCTTTAATTCCATCCACAACTACCATAGCAGCACCTCGCATCATTATAATTTATCGTACTTATCACTCTTGCCTTTGGACTTTTCAACTGGATATTTCTCATTGTTTTTCTCTATTTTTGCTTGCACAATTTCATCCAAATCTAATCCACATGCATCTGCCATCAAAATACAATAATTCACAACATCTGCAAGTTCTTCTTTTATCTTTTCTATTTTATTCTTTGAAGAAGTATCTGCTCCACTCCACTGAAATACTTCCAATAATTCTGATGCCTCCAAAGAAATGGAAATTGCCAAATCTTTTGGATTATGAAATTGTTTCCACTCTCTGTCATCTCTAAATTTAATAATTTGATTGATTGTTTCCTGCGTCATATGATTCCCATCCTTCCAATTTCAAACATATTTTGTATTAGACTGCATTGCAAACCATTTTATAAAAACTTCACCCTAAATATTATTCTAACTTTAATACTCAATCCTAAAATAATCTAAATACGCCTTATACTTATCTTGTGCTGTCAGACAGGTATCGGTCAGATAACCTTTTTCGTTGTCCCATTCCTTCAATCCACGATAATAAAACAACTTCAAATTATCCTCAATAATGAACGGAACAATATTGCATTTCAGACACTCCTTAAACATGATCAATCTACCCACTCGTCCATTACCATCCTGGAACGGATGAATTCGCTCAAACTTCACATGGAAGTCAAGAATATCCGCAAAGGTCTTTTCTTCTTTGGCGTTGTATTCCGTTAGCAATGCCTTCATTTTATCGGCAACTTCTTCCGGAAGGGCGGTATCCATGCCGCCGACTTCATTCGGAAATTTCTTATAATCGCCAACAGCAAACCTGTTCTTTCTGGAATCACTGGTGCCATTCTTCAAAACCAAGTGAATTTCTTTGATGAACTTCTCCGTCAGAGCTGCTTTTGCGTGATCAATAATCACATCAATGCAACGGAAGTGATTTGCTGTTTCAATCACATCATCCACGTTCAGCACTTCTTTTTCTACACTGATGGTGTTGGTTTCAAAGATATATCTGGTCTGATCGTGCGTCAGACGGCTTCCTTCCATATGGTTAGAGTTATAGGTCAAATCAATCTGCGTCTTATGGTAAATCCCACCGGAATATTTTCTTGTCTTCTGCTCTTTTAGAATATCTAACAGAGTAATCGGTTCCTCTTTTTTCTTGTTGATACGCTCTGGTTTCTCCGCATTTTCCGGAATGTTCCAAGTTTTACCGATAATAACTGCACCGTTCACACGCCCCTGGGAACAGTAATTTCTAACACTACGTTCTGACATATTCCATTTTTTTGCTATTTCAGCAACTAAAATGTATTTCATCTGCCATCCCCCATCCATTATAAATTAAATTCAAAACGTACTAATCTACTAATTAGTATATCACACTATCGGCAAAAACACCATTTATTTTATCTATTGTGCTGTTTTTTCAGCCGATATAGCAACTATTTCCTATTCAGATAGATTTATTAAAACGGATGCCGATCATGTAAACTGACACATAAAATCCGATTTTTTCCGGACAACTTCGGGTGCCGATCAGTTGGCGGACAAGAGAAAAAGCAGTCATGAAATGAAAGTTGTCATCTGCTACGGTAGAAGGATCTTCCTTTCTAATTTGTCTTGTCTAAACATATACAATAACTCCTATTTCCCTACAAAACAAAAAGCACCAGTTCCCCGATGCTCTGATTATTTTATATGTAATTATTCATTTGCTTCATAATAAAAGCTGTCACTAATCAAATGCTTTATACAACCTGGAATTTTCTTATCCTTATCTTCAACCAATAAAATATCATACTTCGCTACACTGGCATCCTTTGAAAAAATGAAATCTATGATTTCTCCATCGTTACTTTTTTCAACAGATGAATCCTTAACTCGCAAAGACATTGGCAAGAAAAAATCATTAATCTTGTTTCCACCTCTATCTGTGTTTTCTGTCAGCCCCAATGTAAATTCCAAATTTGTAACGCTGAGCTTACATGTAATTGTCATAGTCTGCATATCCTTAAGAACACAAACCATCTCATTTGTTAATTCTGGCAACCGCTTCAAACATGGCAGTTTCTTTTTGGCATTTGCATATATATGTCTTGCATCAAAATAGAACTGATTATTTGTAAGAATAGCCTTTTTTGCATTCCTATAAAAATCCTTTGCAGAAAGTATTGTCTCCACTCCTGTTAAATGCAGAAAATGATCCACCGGAAAAGAAACTTCAAAATATTCATCTCCATATACATACAGAAACGTTTTACCCGCCAAACTCTGGCTATATACAATTGCCGCCTCTATAATACCATGTCGTATTGCGTTTTTCTTATCTACCTTTGTTGCCATTTACACCTCATACATAAAGAGGAGTGTGATACTTAACCACACTCCTCTAGGAATTTCTTTTATAAAGAGTTTTCTGCTGGTTGTCAGCCTCGATATCCAGTTAAGATATCAATAATGACGTGAAAATCATTAAGTCCCCCACGTGGACTACAACTTTATCCAAGTTGCCAAGCTCGATGCCCAGTTAAGACATCTAATGAGATGGAATTTTATCCTGCTCCACCTGCAGCCCAACTTTTAACGATGCTCTTACATCGAGAACATTTCTGTTCTTACTTTCATTATACTCAATCAATCAAAAAAATCAACACGGTTCAGCAAATTTTAATTATTTCCAATATGACAAAATTACTTCCTGTTATATTTATCTATTTCTTTATTTTCTCTATTATTCCGATCCGGTCTTCCAAAGGTGTAAATAAGGTGCAAATTATTCGTCAATCATCAAAAAATCCTTTAAAACCAAGGCTTTCACGACATCCCTTAAACACTGCCGTGGCAGATGAATAATACTTTTATCATTGTTGCATAACCTCGCATTTCTTAGTTTTTCTTGGTATTTCGGGCTTTGTGAGCCTTTGTAATTTTTTGCTTTCTGGCATAACCTGGTTTATTTTCGCATAATATCGTCCGCAAAAGGTGTAAAAATGGGTTAAAAATTAACTGTATAACACATCACATTTTTATCCGAATACTTGCTTCAACACTTCTACAACATCCTCATTTTTCAGCCCAAATCTTTTCAATGAATTTTGATCAAATGGTTCCTGCTCCAACAAGTCAATAAAGCTATGTATATCGGCATCTACTGCTATCGGCAATTCTTCTACTTTTTCAAGTATAAGCTCCGAAGCAATACGCAAAACATCTTTCTTATGCTTCTTTATGTCACTGGAATCCACTTTTTCTCCTAAGTCTTTTTGCCTTTTTAAATCAAGATACGCTTTTGCTTTAAAAAGAATGATATATTCTGGTCTTAAAACAGAAAGGCCTTTTCTCACTTCTTTTCCATTGAGAAGTGCCTTATAGTAATCATCATTTAAAAGAATTGCTGACAAACTGGAAACTTCATCATCAATATGAATTGGAGTAATTCCTTTCGCATCTTTTAGTTTAAAATCACTTCTACAAAACAATTCGATCATTTTCGGAAAGTTATCGTCTTCTGGCTTATCAAATCTATAAAATTGAGGGTTGCTACCGTTTGTCGCTTTGTTTCTATATTTTCCATCAACGATAAACTTCCAAAATTTTTCTCCAAACTCCGGAGTTAATGCTTCAACAATCAAAACCATATCCAGATCTCTTGTAGCCCTGAAATTTACTTCATTGCTTTCAAACAGAATATCACAGGCTGCACCACCTATTAAAACATACTGTTCTTCATAATCTGCAAAGTACTTCTGAAATGTATCTAATCCTTTGACCATACATATTCCTCCAACATCTCATTAATAGAAATATCTACCCGTTCCTCTTCTTGCTCTTCTCCTGTAAGTGACAATACTACGCTCAAGGGATCTTGAAATCCTTTTCCTAAAAAATCAATGAAATATCCCAGTTCCAAAACAACACAACCAATTTCTTCCAATTCGCTCACTTGTTTTTCCACTTTCACTCCGCTAGCTTTCAGTTCTCTCTTTGTTACTGCATAAGTAGGATAAACATTATCTGACAAAAGAGAATACTCACACAAAGCAGAAATACCTGCTTTCTTTTCTATTTTCATATCTTCTCTCAGAACAAATCTTCGAATCACTGGATTTCTTAACACACGCTCAATCTGCTGCCATAATTGTTTTCGGTCATCCGGAATATTGATAACTCTTGATTTACCTTTCATGCCCAACACATCAATATTTAAATATTCCAGTTCATCAAAACACCGACTTGCAGATTTTGTTGACACTCCTATTCGTTTCGCTACATCAGATACTTTCACTTCATTCCATCGTTCATAAATAGCCATCAGGAGCATTTTTTGCGTCAAAAATGAAATCAAATGAACTGGTGCCAATTCTCTTTCATTTTCCTTACTCAGCAAATATCCAATAAATGGGAGAAATACCTGCTTCCCTTCTATTACAAAAGGAATTCCTTCTTCCATCATTTTTTCCTTTATATAAAATGTTGTTCGATCAAGAAATATTGCACAATTTAATCCTGTCATTTTTTCTACGCCAGCTCTGTCTCTACGTAACATAACAAGTCCGACATCATCTTTTGGATGAATAGCCATCCATAACGCACCATTCGTCTCTACTGTAAAAATATCATACCTTCCACGATATACTAACGGAAGCTTTTTATATACCTCTTTATTCTTCGTCATTATTACATTTTGCCGTAATATTTTTTCCAAAAATTCTTTCATATCAATCACCTTTTTATAAATGTGACTCTTTTTACGTCGCATTTATAATTTATCATATGTTATTTGATTTTTCAAGCAACATGTAATTACACAATCTAAAAAAAGATGCAAGATTCATCCCACGTCTTTACTATTCTAACTATACCGATCCGATCTTCCAAAGTAAATAAGGTGTAAATTCTACGTTTCCATCCAAGAAACCCAATAAAATCACAATGTCATTAACTTAAAAGCAGAAGATATTTATTCCGAAATGGATTAGATATCTTCTGCTTTTTTTGATATGCTTATATTGTAAAAAGAAGCCATGAACCTGCTCAAAAAAAGGATGTGATTATGCATGAAGCATTCTCAGAAACGTATATTCATGGATATAGAAAAAATGACTTCTGATGAATTTAAGGCATTTTGCCGATCAGGTAATAAAAATTATTTTACCAGAATTCGAAAAATGCCTCTTCAGGATCTTTTTTTCACGATGATAAACAGAAAGGGGTTGACGTTGGCATTGGAACTGAGAAATTATATGAAACTTGCTCATCCTGGTGTGTCTATTTCAAAACCAGGATATCTGAAACAGCGTATGAAACTTAATCCAGATGCTTTTTTAGAATTATATAAATATCATAACCGTAACTTTTATGCAGATTCCACCTTTTCAACTTACAAAGATCATTTAATATTAGCCGCTGACGGCTCAGATATTAATATTCCTACCACTGCTGAAACACTGAAACTATATGGTTCTGCAAGCCGGAAAAACACAAAGCCCCAAGCTCAAATAGGATTAGGCTGTATTTATGATGTAATGAATCGTATGATACTGTTGTCGATATGATCAATACTTTTTTTACCATAATTAACCAACTCCGTTTTCTTCAAAAAATTTCTGGATTTTATCAAATGGGATTACATCCAGATTATCGTAAAGATCTGTATGAACAGCCCCTGGAATTGTTAGCAACTCTTTATTGGATGTGTACTTGCTGTCCTTAATCATATTTTCATAAGCATCTTTTCCAAAATAATAGCTGTGTGCTTTTTCTCCGTGAACAATGAGGACTGCACTTCTGATTTCATTACTGTACTTTAATATTGGCTGATTCATAAATGACATACATCCAATACTGTTCCAGCCATCATTGGAATTCAGGCTTCTTTTATGATAACATCTGCCTTTATAATACTCACTGTAATCTTTTACAAAGAAAGGGGCATCCTCTGGAACCGGAAGAGAAACACAACCACCAGCTCTGGAATATTCGCCTTTACAGTATTCTTGTGTTCTGAGGGTATTCAGCGACTGTTTCTTCGCATAACGTGCTTCTTCACTGTCCTCAGAATCAAAGTACCCATTCGCATTTACCCTTGTCATATCATACATGGTAGATGCAACCGTTGCTTTTATTCTTGTATCGAGTGCAGCTGCGTTAAGAGCCATCCCACCCCAGCCACAGATTCCAATGATTCCTATTCTATCTTGATCTACCTCTTCCCGAACAGAAAGGAAATCAACAGCAGCCATGAAATCTTCTGTATTAATATCCGGAGAAGCCATGTATCTTGGATTGCCTCCACTTTCTCCCGTAAAAGAAGGATCAAATGCAATAGTAAGGTATCCTTTTTCAGCCATCGTCTGCGCATACAGTCCGGAACACTGTTCTTTGACTGCACCAAATGGTCCACTTACAGCAATCGCTGGATATTTCCCAAATGCATTTTTCGGCTTATACAAATCTGCAGCAAGTGTGATTCCATAACGATTTACAAATGTCACTTTCTCATGATCTACTTTTTCACTTTTTGGAAAAGTTTTATCCCATTCAGATACTAGTTTTAATTCTTCTGTTTTCAACATAAATATAACCTCCATATGCAAATTGTCTTATAATTCAAGAATGCCTCGACATTCTTGCTGCGAGGTGCGCGTCATGCAATTGCATGACATACTTCTACAGCGCACCTCTGCAATCCTGCCGGAGGCTATATCAGCTGGGGGATTGACTCCCAGCTGATATACTTTTTTCAACCTTCCTATTTTAGTTTTCTATATTCTTCATCACTTACCGGTTCAAGCCATTCACTGGAACTATTTTCGCCCGGAACTTCTATTGCCAGATGTGAAAACCATTCATCCGGTGCTGCGCCATGCCAGTGTTTTACTTCTGCCGGAATATTGATGCAGTCGCCTGGCTTCATTTCTACAGCTTCTTTACCTTCTACCTGATAATATCCTCTTCCGGCAACGCATACCAGAATCTGTCCGCCTCCACTTTTTGCATGATGGATATGCCAGTTATTTCTGCATCCTGGTTCGAATGTCACATTGAAAATTCCAACCTGAGAAGTAGAAATCGGTGCAAGAAAACTCCTGCCCGAAAAATACTGTGCAAAGCCATCGTTTGGTGCACCAATTGGAAATACCATCTTTTTTGCATGCGCCCGCATCGCTTCCTCTTCGTATGACAAATCTCCTTCGCCTGTTTCCCACACTTCCTTTGCAAGATTGAAAACAGCCCATGCTTTTGGTCAACCTACATAGAATGCGGCATGTGTGATCACTGCAGCAATCTCTTTTTGTGTCACACCATGATTTTTTGCATTTTGAAGATGATATCTTAAAGAAGAATCCGTAATTCCGGAAGCCATCAAAGCAACCACTGTAATAATGCTTCTTGTTTTTACGTCGATGTCCTGATTATTCCAGTTATCGCCGAAAAGTACATCATCGTTAAAATGTGCAAATTCCGGTGCGAATTCACCAAGTATATTTCTCCCTGCTGTCTGTACTATTTTTCCCATATTCTGTATACCTCCATAACGCTGTTATTTATAAAGAGTTTACCCATTCAGTGATTTCCTGTTTCGTTCCACAATTTAACAGTCTGCCTTCTGTAATAACTGCGTCTGATGCAGATGACTGCAATTCTTTCACAGTGTTCCCAAATCCACTTCCTCCGGATGTTGCAAAAAGCACAATCTTTTTACCACTGAAATCGTAAGCTTCTAAAAATGTATTGATGATTGTCGGAGCCACATACCACCAGATTGGGAATTAAAATGTAGCCAGTTCCCCTCATGCGTTGATTTTACTGGGTTTAACTGTATACAAAACTGTGTTTACTGTTACTATCTTTCATTCTTTTCCAAAATAGCTTTGAAGCATAGGCCACATTATTTTCATATATGACACAAAGCTCAGCTCTACTTGTGCTTCATTAAACCATCCAACCATAAAGCTATTTATCTCTTCAAATAATACTTTTGAAAGTTTCTGAATAATAATTGTGTTATCCACTTCTTCAGTATAATCTTTCGCATACATTTTACATATAGAACGCACTCCAAAATAATTATATAGCACACCTACCGTTGTTTTTAATGCTTCAATATCTCTTGGAAAATCTGTTCTATTCATCATATTCACTACTAATTGATGTCTTGAGTTTAGGTAATTCCTAACTGTACTATTACCTATTTCAACATCAACTGTAAATGAAAAATCTTGAGTTTGTATACTATCTGCTCCTAACATTATCATCAATTCAACTTGTGCTGCATGATATTCTGTATAACCAGACAAAGCCATATATTTCCAAGAATCTTGCTTTGCATACATTTCCGTATCTAAAATATGCGTAAATTCATGAAACACAATATACCTTGGTATTTCCGAACTTTTGCATATCCTTAATATATGTTCATCTGTTTTCGTATTATAGTAAGCTTGGGCGGCTGAAGCGAATCCTGCTGCATCGCTTTCCTCAACATTAATTTCAAAAAAATCTATCTTATACTGTGGTAATTTCTCAATTTCCATAAACTCAATATATTCTTTTTCATATTCTTTAATTAAATTTTTAATTTGTATTTCTGTCATATTGTTTTATACCTCATATCAAAGTTAGCATTTCACTTTTAGTATACCATAAAACAATCCCATTCTCATTCTATATATTTTATCCTCAACGATGAAAAGATGTGTCTGCACACATCTCTTCCATCTTATTATTTTCAATGTTATAAGTTCTTAATAAAATTCAAATCCTGTTTCCGTAATGCCTTCTGTAACTTTTCGTTCTTTCTCTTCAGTTCCTTATTTTCTCTGCTCAGAGCTGCCACCTTCTGGTTCAACAGTTCAATCTGTTTTTCCATCGCCATGTTCAGAATTTCTCTTCTTGGATCTATCATTCCGGCCTGTTGCTCTACTGCTTGGTTCAATGTATCCCGGACGGTTGGATTTTTATAAAAGAATCCTCTCGACAATCCAGTTTTCTTCATCAGCTTTGGAACGCTGATACGTTCTTTATTTGCCAGCATATCTTGTATTGCTTGCAATGCCAGTTCAATTTTCTCTTTACTTTTTCTCTGATTTTCCTCAATCATCTTGTCGTATTTGCTCATATTCTTCACCCCATCTTGCCAGACTCATATATATGATGTCACTCATCCTCTGTCTTACTTCTCTGGTTTCGTCTGCCATTCTTTGATTGCTCATTTTCCGGTAATGCTGTACATTATTCAGTCTTTTATGCCCCAATAGTCTCGCTATCGTCCAGTCATCCAGATGCATTTCTGTAAGTTTGACGCCATAGTAGTGCCGGAACATGTGCGTTCCAAACCCGAATAATTCGCCATGATCATCTTTCAACTGCTTTTCCTGTATCATGGACATGACTTTTGTTTTTATAGCCATATACTGCATCGGGCGGTCAGGTTCTTTTTCATTAACAAATATGTATTCTGTATCACCGAACTTTTCCTGTGTATATTCAATAGAACTCTGTAACAGTTTTGCAAGTTCTTTACTGATCGGTTTTTTATATCTTTTAGTTTTAACTTGATATATTTCAATCATATCTTGGCCATTTTCTCTCGTCAGACAATCTGGTCTCAGTGTAAGGGTATCTGATATCCTAGTTCCAAGCATCTGATGTATCAGAAGACATCTTGCAATCTGTACATCCATCTGTGTAATTTCCGCATTCAGTCGTTTCATTTCATCATCAGAATACACTCTAAATTCTGCATTTACTTCCGGTGGAATATCCGTATTAATAAATAAATGCTCCAATCTTTCATAGCTGTAAATTTTTCCGATTGTCTCTAACTGTCGTCTTAATGAAATTACATAAGAACTATTCGCACTATGGGAAGTATCTTTTGTTGACAGATGTATCAAAAATTCTTCCAACACTTCTCTGTCTATTTCACTGCAGCTTTTTATTTTGGAATACTCTTTTTGGAGATATTCTGAGAATATCCTCATTATTGTCAATTCTCCCTGTACAGTTCCTATTGCTTCATACTGCAGATTCATATAAACAGCTTTCTTACATTCTTCCCTGATATCTGGCTGATATATTTTTCTGAAATCCAGTGTTTTTACATTATAAATTGGATTGGATCTGATTTTAATATCCAGATTTTTTAGTTCCCAAACATCTTTTTCTATCTCATCCCGTAAATCTTCTGGCCCTAAAAATTTCAGTACGTTTCTGAAATATAATATCGTCACTGCTTCGCCATAGCTTACTGTACCATACACACTCTTCTTTTCTTTTACAATAGTTATTCCCTGTTCTAACATCCAGCCTTTTAAAAGTGATATCCATTTTTCTGGATTTCTATCTCCAAGGCTTTTGATTCTCCGATTTATTCTGCTGTTCAAAAACTTTGCAATATGATTATAAGCTGTTCGATCCTGAATCAATGCTCTAAACGTTCCGTTTTTGCAGCGATACATAATATAACCTCGAAACTCTTCCTTTAATTCTTGCGTTGGAAGCAACGTTAAATCAAATTTTCCATTATCCTTACGTGTCCCTGTTTCTTGTAAATTGGGGAAATCGCTGAAGTATATAATATCATTTTCCATCTTTTTCCTCTTTCTTTAGCCATGATGCTAAACTACTTCCTTGCATTTCAAAGAACTCATCATTTGCTTTTGCAATCCTTTGCGGCATATAATCAATATACTGTCTTGTCATCTCTTCATAAGTATGTCCAAGATAATCCCTGATACTTTGCAGTGATACATGACTGTCATAAAACATAGTTGCTACTGTATGTCGATAATCGTGTGATTGAAATAAATATTCTCCATTTGCAATCTTATTTTCCCGGCACGCTTCTATCATCTGAGTTCGGAATGTACCATATAGACAAGCACCACCTCTGCTGTTTTTAAAAATGAATTCTTCAGGCTGAATTTCATGTTTTTTCAAGTATACTTTCATAATCTGATAAAGTGCCTGTGGGATTGGAATCCTTTTATAATTCTTCATTTTGACCTGATACACCTGAATCCAATAATCCTCGCCCTGCTGATAATAAGCATTTCCTTTCAATGTACACACTTCACTCGCCCGTAATCCTAGACACCACAGATGTAGGAACATACATCGTAATCGCTCTGGAAAAAGATATAATTTTTTCAAAATTTCCATATATACTGTTTCCTCAACGCTACGATCATGATGTACTATTACTTCTTTTTGTTGGAAATATTCAATTCGGAATGGCATTCTTGTAATATACTGTTTAACTTCCATGAATTTATAAAAATGACCGATACCGAAAATTCTTTCATTAAATCCCTTTGCCTGTATTCCCCGTTCTCGCAAGCCGTCTGCATACTTTTTTACTTCTGCGACAGTTGCATGAATCGCCAGTATCTTTTCTTGTTCCAGCAGTTCAATAAAATTTCTAATACATACAAATCTTCGTACAATCGTGCTGACTGCCTGTCCAGTAATTCCCAGTTCATATTTCATGTATGCCTGTAAAATTTCTCGATTCTGTATTTCCTTGACTTCCATAAAAGAAATGCTAATTAAGGATTTACTTTCGTCTATCCGATGTTTTCCAAGATGTAATCGTTCCAGATACCATACATTTGCTTCCCATTGGATCTGTTCCTGCTGCATAAACGCATCTCTTCTGCATTCACCTAAAATACTTCGTTGACTCGTTTCGGGAAAATTCTTTAAAATAGTTTCCACTTGTTCCATTTCCAGCAATCCAATATCCGTAATATTTAACTGAACACAAGAATCATAAAGAAGTTTTAAGGATTTTAACCTGACATTTCTATAAGCCTTAGACATTGAAGTATTGGCAATGATACGACTCAACGTATAAAAAATTTGTTTCTTTAAAACTTCTGAACAATTTTGTGTAAAATCCCACACCAATAGGTTTGTTTTATAAGAAGTTTCAAAGGTCTCAGCTATTTCCTTTTCCGGATAATACTTCAGAAAATAAATTTTATTTTGATATTTCCATTCATATATCCGCTTTCCATTTAGCGTCTGCATTTGTTGATAGATATGTTGTTGTTTTACCGTATCATATATTTTCAAATAGAAAGATACAATTTGTGATCGTATCTGTCCTCTTAAATATTGTTCATACGAATTTCGCAAAGGATAATCCATTTCTTCCAGATGCCAGATTTTTCTATCTGCCAAGAACTTTTTCAATTTGTTAATTCTTGAATCGCTTTTTATTCCAAGTGCATCAATTTCTGAATATAGTTCCTGCTTTTTCTTCTCAATATCTACTTCAGATTCTGTTATGTGTTCTGCCTGTTGCAATAAATATATAGGTATTTCTCACACCTCCCTACTCCAGCAGACGTTCCGCCCCATAAATAGCAGTGTGTTGTGCATAAAACTCATTACTTGCTTCTATCAGTTCATCATCCAGCCAGTCCAGATACTTTATAGTCGTATCCAAATGTTTATGCCCCAATGCCTGACTGATCATTTCCAGTTCCCATCCTGCCTGCTTTCGCATATTTGCAAAATAGTGACGTAACATGTGGGGTGTGATTTTAACTCCGGTTTTCTTTTCCATTCGGTCCAACATATCATATACACTGTCCACTCTTAATGGCTTTCCAATGTTCTCACCCATGATATTCACAAACAGGTAATCCTGATGTTGCAGGATTTTCCGATATTTTGCCAGATAATCCATGAGAAATTCAAACGTATCATTACTTATCTTGGCACTTCTGTATTCCGCATTTTTGGCTCTCGCTTCATTTTCATTATCTTCCCGGAAGCATACCCTTATCATGTGATTCCTATAATCAATATCTTTGACATATTTTACTCCCAGTAGTTCCCCAATTCTGTATCCGGTTTCTGCTAACATAAGTAACAGAAGCTGATCTCTTCGGTTCGTACAGGCCTGTAAAATTGTAATAATCTGATTTTCTTTTGCTGTTCTCCCACGATGTTCCTCTTCCTTCAGATAGGCTTTAAAAGAATGATTCCGCAGTACCTTTTTTACTCCCACCTGATTAACCGCTATAATCTGGTTATACGATAAGGTTTTGAGACTTCCGTACTGTTCATATTCTGCCTCTATAAATAAATAGAACCTGAACACATCTTTTAAGTATGCGTTGCAGGTTCCTTCATTCGGACACTTCTTTTCTCCAGCCGTTTGCTCTGTATGGTTTCCGGCTTTAAGCCAGTATAAAAATTCCACAAAGTGTTCTGTCTGTTTTTCATAATCTAACTGATAGACTTCTGTGAGTTCCATTTCTTTCTCTGCCATATATTTCATATAATAGCAGATTGAAAATGCTGTGCGTTTCACTGTATTTGGTGAACGTTTACATTTAATCTTATGCATTAGATATTTACTTGGCAGTTCTTCAATACTCATTGTTTCCAGATTTCTGATGAAAAAATATTTTTCTGTTCCATCTTTTATCGTTTCCACCTTGTATATCATAAGCTGCCTCCTTTCCTCTAACGCTATACACAGTATACCCACTTCATGCCGAAATAGCTATTCATCAATACCAACAATCCCACCGAAAACGCCCTTGAAATACCACCAAACTTTTCGTGCAAAATCTGCTTTTTCTGTAGCAGAACCACGAACGGTTACAGGTAGTATTCCACGCCTTTCCGGTTTCGAATAAAGTGCTGGACATCCTTGATATCTTTTGCCATCTTGCAGCTCGGAAGCGCACACATTACTTCCTCATGATACCTGCCACCTTCTCCTGCACGCTCGTCTAAAATGGACACGACACAAGTATCTGTCTCGGTGCGGAGAGCACGTCCGAATCCCTGTCTTAGTTTTTTCTGCATGTCTGGAACAATCACTGCCTGAATATAATCTTTCAGGCTGGCATATTCCTTCTTCTGTGCTTCACTGATGGGATCAGGAACAGCAAAGGGCAGTTTTACTATAATCAGCGAAGATACCATATCTCCAGGGAAGTCTACTCCTTCCCAACAGGAGCCGGCTGCAAAAAGGACAGCATTGTCCATCTGTTTAAATCTTGTGATCTCTTCCGGTGAATGTCTCCACACCTCTATCATCGGGAACGGAATTTCATCCCTTAACATCTGGTAAACGTTTCCCATCAAATGATAAGATGTAAACAGCACTAGCGTATGCCCGTAAGTCGAACAGATCAGTGAATGGATATGGCCTGCTATCATCTCTGCCTCTTCCTGACTTTCTCTTCTGCATGTCTTCAAATTCTTTGGCAGATATAACAGACAGTTCTTCTGATATTCAAACGGGGAGTCTGCCACATATTCCCGGACTCTCCGCACTCTCTGTAATCCTGTCATTTTCCGAATGTGGGAAAATCCCTGTCCGGTTTTTAAAGTTCCGCTTGTCAGAATCGCTCCCATTCCTCTGCTCCATAACATCTGGTCCAGATACTGTGGAATCCGTCTGCTGGATGCACACAATATAATCCGGTGGTCATGGTCCTGCTTCAGATGCAGCACATACTTCTTATCCTGATGGAAAAAGCATTCCAGCACACTTTTGGTTTCTTCCAGCTTGTTTCTGATCCACTTTGGAATCTTCTTTTCTAATTTTTCTATGATCTTATTCATGGTCTGTATCCCCTCATATAAATACATTGCACACTCTTCTGTCATGTGGAATTCTTCTTTTATCCCATATCTGGTTCTGTGGTTTTCTCCTATGATGTCCAGCACCATCCGGATCGTCCCGGACAGTTTTCTTATCTCCGGGCCTTGGTACTCATTCCCAAGATAAAAGCAGATTTCTCGGATATCGTCATAACAGAGGCTCTTCCCAAACATCTGCTTTGCCGCATCCGGCAGCTTATGTGCTTCATCGACAATCAATGCTCGGTAGTCTTTTAATAACGGGCGGTAATCCTGCAGCCTGTGATAACCATCAGCCAGCAGATAATTGTGATTACAGATCTGAATGAACATTTCATGATCTCTGGAACGCTCCAGATACTGCTGATACCTGCATGAGCCTCTTTTCGGGCAGTCTCCCGAACAGAACTTCGGTACACTCACCATCCTTCTGTCAAACCCACTTAAGTTGGACACTTCGTCCATATCATAATGTTCTTTCAACGACAGCAGAGCTTCTTTCTGCAACGCATTTTTGTTTTTTTCTTCGATTGCAACGATTCGGTGCTCCAACCTCTCATCGCAGACAAAATGCTCTTTCCCTTTTCGTATCACAGCTTTAATAGGGGCCTGAATCGTCCCGTTCTCCTGAAGAATCCGGGAGAGAAAAGGGATATATTCTGTAAGAATTGCTTTCTGGAGTGCAATGCTGGAAGTGGATATCACGACCGGACGCTGCTCATAAGGGGAACATCCTTCTGCAAGGAGGGAATATTTTCTCATCAGAACACAGGCCACCAGATAGGCATACGTCTTGCCGATACCGACACCCGCGTCACACAGTGCTATGTTTCTTCCCAGCAGGTTATCCAGCATTTTGTGGCATAACATAATCTGTTCTTCCCTTACTGCCATTCCATGTTCCGGGAACAGCACTCGGAAAATAGTATCAATTTCTCGATGCGCTCTATTGAGATATTCTCTTGTGTAATACATAATTTGTTACCTGATATGCGTGCTGATATCACATCAATACGGCTGTAAAGGATTTCTCCCTACAGCCGTATGTATCTGATATCAACGACACATTCTTCCTTGATTTCTTATACTTTTGATTTTTGGCGTTGTATTTGTCCTCGACTCCCCCATTGCCTTACGGGAACATTACAGGCGGATGCTTGGCATTGCACCGCTCACGGATTTTCTAAAAGTCTTGCTGATTACAACCCAAAGTCCATCCTCTGCTCACTGGCAGTTCCTATGTATCATTATCCCCTCGTAAGTGATCCTCGCAAAAGACCGCCACGGTCCTGTTTCAGTTAAAGATGATTCGCTCGAAACGAAAACGCCACAAAAGAACTCTGCCTCTCACTTTCTGGTCTAATTTCTTCCATGCCCTTTTCATCTGTCCTCGCGTCTTCCTGCCACGCTTCTACTTACGGGAACGTACCTGTAATGCTGGTATGAGGTTGTCAAAGTACACTGGCAAAATTTACCTGCCTATTAAATAGCCGACGAAAAACGCCATAATTATTCAATTTTTGATAAATTTTTTAATTTTTTTCTCAAACGGTTTCTTTTGGTATAAATCGTCTGTTCTGCCATTCCCATAATCTTAGCAACTTCTCTTCCAGAATATCCCCATGTACTGAGTAAGAGGATTTCCAGTGTCTGATGCTCCGTTTCTTTCAATAGTTCATAGATTCGCTTATCACCTATGTGATCCAGAAGCTCCTTTACATCCCTTGCAAACAGCTCGCTGTCCTTTTCTTTTATGGAATCCATATCCTGCATCGTTTCATCCAGATGTTCCCGGTATCTGCGCTCTTCCAGAAAGTCTTCCCTGTCCATCTGGCGCAGCTTTTGGATCTTCTCTTCTTCCATTCCCAGTTCACGCAATTTCTTTTCTTCCTGTTCTTTCCAATAATTCCACTTTCGTTCTTCACTTGTCTTGTTATAAGCCATTTATCTTTCCTCCGATCTGATTTTTGATATAGAAATCAAATCGGAGCATGGCGGTGACCGGATAGGTACGTTATAATGTTCGAAAAATGTCGAAGAAAAAAATGCTGCAACCTCTTCGATTACAGCACTTTTTTCCATCTTACGTGAATATTTCTTGTTGGTTCATAGGAGATTCCTTCTTTTTCTCATAATGAATAAAAGACTCTTGTCATCCATTATTTATTATAATTTTTCTACTATTACAATAGCTTTTTTAACAAGTTTTCTTGTCTTGGAGTTTAAAAGAAAGCTACCAGTTTTTTTCCTCTGATAGCTTTCCATTCATTCTTATTCTGTTGGGAACATCGCTGCTTCCAACTTATTCATCTCTGTATCCAAAAGACCATATTTTCCTGAGTTATCTTTTTCCACGGATACGTTTACAGTAACAGCTTTTCCATATCTGTTCTTTTCAAGACTCTTCTGGACACTTTCTGTTAATACAGCTGCAAAGACTTCCGGATCATTTCCATCCAATCCCTGCTTTATTTTTTCATTGCTTACCTCTGTAGAGCTTTGTTGCAATGTCTGAAATACATTGGATGGTTCAACTTGTACACTTACTGTATAGACTCCATCCTCTTCTTTCACATCTTGTACTTTGTATTTTGCCAGTTTCTTTACTTCTGTCAGTTTTTCCGCATAATCAGCAATTCCTTTATCCGTAATGTTATCGGAATCATCAAATTGCTGTTGGATACTCTCATTAAAATCCTCTTCGATTTCTTTCTTGGCATCTTTTTCCGAGATTTCTAACAGATTCGCATAGTCCTTATATTCTCCATGATAGTGTGCATCAAGAGAACTTTGGACGTAGGATTTGGCATCAAAGTCTGGTTGTCTGGAGCAAGCTGATAACAATATACATACTATAATTCCTATACTTATGCACAAAACACAATTCTTCTTTTGCATATTCTCTCCTTCACGCTTTATTTATCTTCAATTTTTATCGAAAATAACATTTTTAAATACTGTTCTATTGACTCCTTTTGAACTTTTCTTTCAATATTATATGGAATGCACATAAAAAACTCCACATAACCATTATCAATAAAACTCAGCAATACTTCTCCATTTTCTGTTAAAAAATGTACATATTTTTTATTACATTTACTTTCAAATTTAATATTCGACATTTGCTTGTATATTTTTTTGTAATGATTTTTTAT
>NZ_JAQEKS010000023.1:0-45571 GCF_027679115.1 Coprococcus sp. TM115-187
TGATACAGGCTGACAAGAGCCTAACAGTTCTTTGACAAGTGAATAAAGCAGTCAGATACGTTTGTGCTTGCAGTGAGCCATCAGAGGTTGTACGCCGTGACTTTTCCAATCGGGAGATAGCGATTCATGCAATGATCTGGGAGCGACCGTTGGAAAAGTCGTTCTGCCATGACCTGCAACACAGGATAATGATACACCCGTATGACACGGTTCAGCCCACAGGAATGGGAATGGTTGAGATACCAGCGGAGCTTGCCGAAGCCGTCTGATTGCTTGTAAAAAGCACATGGTAAAGGAGAGTGATACTTTTACTGGTGTGTAGAAAATGACGATAATACAGGTCGGTAAAAGGAGGGCTGACAGATGAACAAAACAAAAGAAAGACCAATCTCACAGCCGATAACGGTAAATATAGATAAATTGTCTGCAATGTTATCTTGTGGTCATGCTACTGCAAGAAAGATTGGAGAACAGGCAGGAGCAAAAATTATAATTGGACGCAGGGTTCTTTATTCGGTAGAAAAAGTCAAAAATTACCTCTCATATCTGGAAGAATAGCACCCTTTTTCATTTATGTTTCTTGTGATATATGGTATAATATTTATAGACATAACCACGTCATGAGAACAAAAAGGAGGCTATTACAGAAAGGAATGTTTCTCATGGCAAATAGCAGAAAAGACCATAAAGGAAGAAAATTAAGAGAGGGCGAAAGCTGGCGTAAAGATGGTAGATACAGTTACCGTTATACAGATATAAGAAGCGGAAAACGTCTGACAGTATATGCAAAGGATTTACCGGAATTAAGGGAAAAGGAAAAGCAGATTGCAAAAGACTTGGAAGATAACATTTTAACTGATGGAGCAATCAAAAAACTTACTCTTAATAAATTGTTTGAAAGATATATGTCTACTAGGGAGCTGAAAGAATCTACTAGAGCAAATTATCTGAAAACATGGGAGAATCGTGTCAAAGATGAAATTGGAAACATCAAGGTTGTTCAGATTTTACCATCACACATCAAATCATTTTACTCAAAACTTTCTAAAGCAGGATATGCATATTCTACAATAAAATTTATTGACAATATGATTTGTCCGGCACTGGAAATGGCTGTTGATGATGATATTATCCGCAAGAATCCGGCAAAGTTTTCTATCAGTGATTATGGTAGACAGGCAGAAGAACGTATTGCCTTAACAGTTTTACAACAGGAAAAAATGCTGGAATTTGTGAAAAATAATCAAGTATACAACACCTACTATCCAATGCTCAGAATCATGTTAGGAACTGGTGTAAGGTGCGGAGAACTGATTGGATTGACTTGGGAAGATGTAGATGTCAGAACAAAAGCGGTAAGTATTGACCATCAGTTGATTTATAAAGATTTAGGAGATGGCTATAAATTCCATATTTCCACGCCAAAGACGGATTCTGGAATCCGAACTATCCCTATGACATCAGATGTACAAAGAGCATTTGAAGAACAAAAGAAATTAAACTTTATGCTTCAAAAAGGAAAAGATGTTGAGATAGACGGTTATAAAGGATTCATTTTCATGGCAAAGTCCGGCAGACCGCTCATGCCTAGTGCAATAAACAATATCTTATATAATATTGTAGACGCATATAACAAAAAAGAAGTTCAAATTGCAAAAACTGAACATAGAAATGCTGAATTGTTACCAAAGGTATCTGCTCACATTATGCGACATACGGCTTGTACCAGAATGGCAGAAAAGAGAATAGACGTAAAAGTTCTTCAATATATTATGGGACACGCCCACATAGATGTAACAATGGACATATATAACCATGTAAGTGAGATGTCCAGAATTGAGAGTGAAATCACAAGGCTGGAAAACGTAGCAATTAGCTGACACCAAAAATAAAAAATTGGTGTCAAAATGGTGTCAAACCAAGAAAAAGTGATGATTATAAGGAAGAAAAAGGGTTGCAAATCTCGTAAAATCAAGGTTTGCAAAAAAAATCTCAAAAAATTAGCACTCACCTCTTGACAGTGCTAATAACAAGTGTTATATTACAACTAGAACAAAGGAAGGGGAACAAAAAGAGATGATAAAGATTCCACCGACCGGTGTTTGAGATGACAACAACACTTCAGAGTAAATCCGAATGTGCTAAATAAATTAATAAATGTCTTTTGAAAGGAGATATGACTTATGTTAATGCCTAGTATTTTTGGAGAGAACTTATTGGATGATTTCTTTGGAGAACCATTTGGAGGATATGATTACAGTGAATCCGGACTTATGACAACGGATGTAAAAGATACCGATAAAGGCTATGAAGTAACGATGAACATGCCTGGAGTTAAAAAAGAAGATGTAAAAGCAGAACTGAAAGATGGTTATCTGACAGTCAGTGCTGAGACGAACACGAAGAAAGATGAAAAAGCTGAAGATGGCAAGTACATCCGCCGTGAACGTTACAGTGGATCCTGCAGCAGAAGCTTTTATGTAGGCGACGGTGTCAAACAGGAAGACATCAAAGCCAAATTTGAAGACGGTACATTGAAACTGTTCGTACCGAAAGAAGCAGCAAAACCTGCTGTAGAACAGAAGAAATACATTTCCATTGAGGGATAATCAGAATGCGGATTGTAAGCGTCCGGTTACAAGGCTGCCAGATGAGGCAGCCGCTTAAAAAGAAAGTTAGCTAAATTCAGATAGATTTATAAGGAGGAACGACTTATGTTAATGCCTAGTATTTTTAATGATAACTTATTTGATGATTTCTTTGATTTTCCATTTTATGATGATAAAGCAGATCGTAAGATCCAGAGAAAACTGTATGGACATCATGCAGGCAATCTGATGAAGACAGATATCAAAGAGAAAAAAGATGGTTATGAACTGGAGATTGATCTTCCGGGATTCAAGAAAGATGAAGTTACAGCAGAACTGAATGACGGATATCTGACAGTCAGCGCTGCCAAAGGACTGGATCAGGATGAGCAGGAGAAAGAAACTGGTAAGTACATCCGTCGTGAACGTTACGCAGGAGCCTGCCAGAGAAGTTATTATGTAGGTGAAGATATCACGGAAGAAGATATCAAGGCTGAGTTTAAGCATGGTATCCTGAAACTCTTTGTCCCGAAGAAAGAAGTAAAACCGGCAGTAGAAGAGAAGAAATATATCAGTATCGAAGGATAATGACAATACGTTAAAAACTTTCAAATATACCATATGATGAGGGCAGCATACAGGAGCAAAATCTTGTATGCTGCCCTTTTTGCCATCTATATAAATGGAAATTTGAGAAAGTCTGGATAGTATAATGAAAAAGTTGACCATATATAGAAAAAGGTAAAACAAGTATTTAATCTGTATTTTGAGATGTGGAAAAAGGGGGAAATATCCATCAGAAAAAGAAGAGACTGATCTGGTAGAAGAAAACAGAGTTGTCAGTGAAGTGCAGAAAGGGTATTTTTTCGGAGAGAAACTGTACCGGCCGGCAAAAGTTGTGGTTTCAAAAGAGCCTGTCTCAAGAGAGATCTGTGAGGACGAGGGATGGGATAGTTATGATGGGGAGACGATTGGCGGTAGGTGATATGCAGCGTTGATTTAGGGATCAATACGGATGCAGTCTGCAGCATCATGTGTGCAGATGGCACTATCCTGGGACGAAAACTTATAAATTTTCCCAGTGATAAAGACCATTTGTATCATGTGCTTGGTAGAATCCGCCGTTTTCAGAGAGAACATTCCTCCAGACAGGTCCAAAGCCGATGGGATTATGCAAAAAGGCTGAATATGGAACTGTCCCACAAAATAGCTACGGAGATCACGAAGTATGCCGTAGAATATCAGGCAGATGTAATTGTGTTTGAATATCTGGAAATGCAGAGAAAAAAATCCGGAAAAAGAAACAAAAGCTCCACTTATGGAGAAAGCGGGATAAACACAGGCAGATACACAGCGGACTACCTGTAATGTGGAAACCAGCCGTATCCGGTGTGGAAAAAGTGCGTATCCGCACGAATTCTAAGTTACTGGCGTATCCGCCGATATTTAGTCTTGCCGTTTAAAACGGCCGAGAAGCACGTGACTTTAGTCATGTGAGGTTCACGAGCTAAGAGTTAAAAGAAATTCTGTATATAGATGATGATATTATTCAAAATCCGTTGACATAGCAAAAAATAAATATTATAATTTAAATAAAATTCGG
This sequence comes from Coprococcus sp. TM115-187, assembly GCF_027679115.1. Taxonomy (NCBI): domain Bacteria; kingdom Bacillati; phylum Bacillota; class Clostridia; order Lachnospirales; family Lachnospiraceae; genus Coprococcus; species Coprococcus sp. TM115-187. The sequence goes on from NZ_JAQEKS010000023.1 coordinate 4,192, forward strand.
CAATATAAAAATATGCCAAATTTTATTTAAATAATTATCACGAATTTGGATATACTGGGATTGAGGTGAGATAAAGTGATGAAGACTGCACAGATTTCTAATGACCAGATGTTTTTTTCAATTCAAGAGTTGAAAGACAAGGGCTTTTCACACTACAAGATTAATCAGATGGTTAATCAGGGAATTCTGATAAAATTGAATAAAAAATTTTATGAAAACACAAATTTTGAAGGAGAAGAATCAGATTTCTATTATGCTTATGCATTTGTACCAGATGGAGTAGTCTGTTTGATGAGTGCTGCCGTGTATTATAATTTGTCTACTTATCGCCCAGATGCCATAGATGTAGCAATTCAAAGAAAGGCAAAAGTTTCAACGCTTCCCGATTGGCCGGAACTAAATATATGTTATTTCACGAATGAACGACATGATGTTGGTATTGAGACAATAGCGGATGGAAACAACAGATTTCGTATTTATGATATTGAGAAAACGGTAGTAGATATTGTTTATTACAAGGAAAAAATCGGGATTGAGGAAACAAAAGAAGTTCTTGTAAATTATTTGAAACGGAGTGACCGTAATCTAAATCGTCTAATCAGATATGCGGAGATGCTTAAATGTGGGGATACAATGAAAACATACCTGGAGGTGCTGGTATGACAAATGCAACATCTGTGAAAGATAGATTAAAGAAGCAGGCAATAGAAAATGGAAAGACTGTGCAGGATAAGCTAGTTACATTTGGTCTGGAAAGAACAATATATCGGTTATCTATCTCAGAATATGCAGAGAGATTTACCTTAAAAGGCGGCATTTTCCTGTACGCATTATTTGAGGGAGAGTATGCACGTGCCACAATGGATATTGATCTTTTGGCACAGCGGATTCAAAATGATGCAGATGAAATGAAGAAAATCTTCCATGAAATTTTTTCTATAGAATGTGATGATGCACTTCGGTTTGATTTGAATACATTGAAAGTTATTAATATAACTGAGTTTAAAGAATATCATGGTGTACATGTTTCTATTATGGGTTACTTGGATAGAACCAGGATTCCGGTATCAATAGATATTGGTTTTGGTGATGTGGTATATCCTGAAAGAATGAAGATGGAGTTTCCTGTATTATTAGATATGGAAGTCCCTGAAATATATGCATATTCTATATATTCTGTAATAGCAGAAAAATTTGAGGCTTTTGTTTCACTTGGATTTGCTAATGGAAGGTACAAAGATTTCTATGATATTTATGTTTTAGCAGAAAGATATGATCTTAATGGTATGGAATTAAAAAAAGCAATCATAGAAACATTTACCCATCGAGGAACTGAGTTTGATGATATTGTAGCTTTTGAGGACGGTTTTACAGATGATGAGATAAGACAGGGAAGATGGAGAGCTTTTATCAAGAAGAAAAAAGCAATGCTAAACGTTGAGTTTGAAGAAACCATGCAACTGCTAAAAGATTTGTTACTCCCAATCGTGAAATCAATTCGTAATGAAAATTCTTTTGAGCAGACATGGAATAAAGAAACAAAAAGTTGGATGTAAATACATAAAATTACTGGATAGGAGCAGACCAATCTGCTCCTTTTATAATCCATATTTTTTCAACCGAATATACAGAAGTCCGGTCACATCAGCTAGTACACATCTCACAATCAGAGTATCTGCGATATTGTAAAACTGTGAGAAAGATTTTCATTTACCAGATTCCAAGCACATGCTGCATGGAAAGACTGGCAATCGTGATACCGATCCAACAGCAGAAACCAAGTGCGAGTGGTTTACCGCCGGTTTTGATCAGCTTGATGATATTCGTATTCAGACCGACTGCACTCATGGCGAGGACGATGAAGAACTTGCTGAGTGTTTTCAGCGGAGTAAATACATCTGCAGATACGCCGGCTGAAGTTGCGATCGTTGTGATCACGGAAGCGAGAACAAAGTAGAGGATGAACATCGGGAAAATCTTTTTAAATTCCACTTTCTTTCCTTCGGCTTTGGAGCTGCGTGTCCGGATAAATGCGAGAACCAGTGTGATCGGGATGATCGCGAGCGTTCGGGTAAGTTTGACCGTAACTGCTTTATCCAGTGTGGCAGAACCGAGGGCGTAGAGCGAATCCCAGGTGGAAGCCGCTGCAGTTACGGAAGAGGTATCGTTGATCGCAGTTCCGGCAAAGATACCGAAGGCTTCCCCGCTTTTGGTTGAAAATCCAAGCAGTGCACCAAGTGAAGGGAAGAACAGTGCGGCGAGCATGTTGAAAAAGAAGATAACAGAGATTGCCTGTGCAACTTCTTCATCATCCGCATCAATGACCGGTGCTGTTGCGGCAATTGCAGAGCCTCCACAGATGGAAGATCCGACACCGACCAGTGTGGAAATATTTCCCGGTACATGCATAACTTTATGTAACAGATATGCAATGATCAGGGACGTTGAAATCGTCGTTACGATAATTGGCAGTGACTGTTTTCCGGTCTCCAGAATCACGGAGAGATTCAGTCCGAAACCGAGAAGGATTACAGCGTACTGAAGAACCTTCTTTGACACAAAAGTAATACCGTCCTGAAACATGGATTTGTCTTTTAATAATAAAGTGATGATCATTCCGGCAAGGATACCGAATACCGGTCCGCCGATGATTGGAAATGTCTGTCCGAGGAACCAGCATGGAACGGCGATGACCAGACAAAGTAAGATGCCTTTCCAGCTTTTTGTTATAAAATTCATAGAAATACCCCTTTCAAGTGAAATAAATAAGTTACTCTCATAACAATCTGTCCTATCATAGCATAAAAACAGCAGAATAAAAAGATGAAGGAAGGAAAATTCCCAAAGTAATTTGAGAATAAGGTGGAAATAACGAAAGATTCCCGATATAATAACAATATATGATTTTGGGGATAAGGAGGTAAAGTGTGATAAAACGGGGAATCCGGACATTGCACAAAAGAAAGTGATGCATACACTGAAAAAATTTGTAAAATATTATGCGCCGTACAGGACAGTATTCTTTCTGGATCTGATCTGTGCGGCGATCATCAGTCTGGTGGATCTTGCATTTCCACAGATTTTAAGAACACTGACAAAGACTTTATTTACAGAGGATCCATCACAGATCCTTGGAGCACTTCTGCCGATCGGACTGGCTTTGTTTGTGATGTATATCATACAGACATTTTGTAAATATTATGTCAGTTATCAGGGTCATATGATGGGGGCACATATGGAACGGGATATGCGCCAGAAGTTATTTGATCATTATGAGAGACTTTCTTTTTCTTATTATGACCAGAATAATTCCGGACAGATGATGAGTAAGCTGGTATCGGATCTGTTTGATATTTCCGAGTTTGCACACCATGGACCGGAGAATTTATTTATATCCGTAATTAAAATCGTTGGTTCGTTTACATTTTTGTTTCTTATTAACTGGAGACTGGCGATTCCGCTGCTTGTGATGGTTGTATTTATGCTGATCTTTTCTTATAAGCAGAACCGTCAGATGCAGGAGACTTTTATGGACAACCGGAGAAAGATCGGGGATGTCAATTCCAGTCTGCAGGATACGCTTGCGGGAATCCGTGTGGTGCAGTCTTTTGCAAATGAAAAGATTGAACGGGAGAAATTCGAGAAAAGCAATGAAGGATTTCTGGTATCCAAGGATGCAAACTATCATTGTATGGGAAGCTTTATGAGCGGCAATCTTTTCTTCCAGGGAATGATGTATCTGATCACATTAGTGTTCGGCGGATGGCTGATCGCACATGGGAAAATGGAAGCTGCCGATCTTGCCATGTATGCGCTTTACATCGGAATTTTTATCAGCCCGATCCAGATTCTTGTGGAGCTTACCGAGATGATGCAGAAAGGTCTTTCCGGTTTCCGGCGCTTTCTGGATGTTGTGGAGACGGAGCCGGAGATTGTAAATGCACCGGATGCGGAGCCACTTGAAAATGTAAAGGGTGAAGTGGAATATAAAAATGTTTCTTTCCATTACAGCGATGATGATACGCCGGTACTGGATCGGGTATCTTTTAAGATCCCGGCTGGCAGATCCATTGCCCTTGTGGGACCGTCGGGAAGTGGAAAGACGACGATCTGTTCCCTGCTTCCAAGATTTTATGATGTGACCGGAGGTGTGATCACGATCGACGGGCAGGATGTAAGAAAGCTGACACTGGAAAGTCTGAGAAGCCAGATCGGACTGGTACAGCAGGATGTCTATCTGTTCTGTGGATCGATCAGGGAAAATATTGCTTATGGAAAACCGGGGGCATCGATGGAAGAAATTATCGATGCGGCGAAGAAGGCAAATATCCATGAATTTATCATGTCCCTGCCGGATGGATATGACAGCTTTGTAGGAGAACGAGGAACCCGTCTGTCGGGTGGACAGAAGCAGAGGATTTCGATTGCAAGAGTATTTCTTAAGAATCCGCCGATATTGATTTTGGACGAGGCGACCAGTGCGCTTGACAATGAGAGTGAGCGCTGGATCCAGCAGAGCCTGGAAGAGCTTGCGAAGAACCGGACCACGATCACGATCGCACACCGGCTTTCTACGATCCGCAATGCGGATGAGATTCTTGTGGTTGCAAATAATGGAATCGCTGAACGGGGAAATCATGATGAATTGCTTGAGCAGGGTGGAATTTATGCGCATTATTATGAGATGTCATGATGTTGGTGTCAAAAGGTATTTTGACACCTTTGATACAAGATTGCTACGTGCTTTGCACTCTCGCAATCCTCAAAAACATGAGTAAGTGAGGAAATCAAAATAAGTAAACAAAAAAGCTTCTTTTCAGAAAAACAGGAGGGCCGTTTCTGAAAAAGAAGCTTTTTATATCGTAAAATTGTAAGCAGTGTGTGCTGGTCTATATTTGCAAAACATTACACAGCTTAATCACACATATGGCAGGCTGCGCATGCAGACGGTGTCGTTGCGCATCCGCCGAGAGCTGTCTCCCGAAGCTCTGCCGGAAGACGCTTTCCTACAGTGTACACCGCTTCCAGCATTTCATCGAATGGAATCAGCTGGCGTACTCCGGAAAGGGCGATCTCTGCAGCGATCGTTGCATTTGCCACACCGGCAGCATTACGGTTCTGGCAAGGATATTCGACCAGCCCGCCGACCGGATCGCAGACCAGACCGAGCATATTCATAAGAACAGTGGATGCTGCGGCAAGGGATTGTTCCGGGGATCCGCCCATCAGTTCAACGGTTGCAGATGCCGCCATTGCAGATGCGATTCCGACTTCTGCCTGACATCCACCGACTGCTCCGGCGACAGTTGCATTGCGCATAGCAAGATAACCGATTGCGCTGGCATTATAAAGTCCCTGCTTGATCTGTTCATCGGAAAGATCATAGGTTTCCTGGAGGGCAAGCAGAAGTCCCGGAACGATACCGGCAGATCCGGCAGTCGGGGAAGCTACGATCACACCCATGGAAGCATTGGTTTCCAGAGTTGCCATCGCGTAAATGACAGCTCTTTCCAGAAGATCTCCGCAAAGACCTTTTCCGGTATCTTTGTGATCTGAGATTTTTTTTGCTTCGCCACCGATCAGTCCGCCCATGGATTTGACCGGGGTATGGATCGGAGTAGAAGCGGCTGATTTCATGATCTCAAGAACACGGTCCATTTTGCGGTCTGTCTCTTCCGGATCCTGTTCTCCCTCTGTGAGCTCTCTCTGAAGCATCACAGCAGAAATTGAAAGGCCTTGTTCCTGACAGACTTTTAATAATTCTTTTGCATTTCTAAAATCCATAATCTGTATTCTCCTTCCAATTACATCTGAACAACCATAACGTTGTATACATTTTTGTTTCTTCTGATTGTATCTGCGATATCTTCCGGTACCAGATCATCGGATTCTACGATGGTATAAGCGGTATTTCCTTTGGATTCGCGGAACAGACGCATGAATGCGATATTGATTCCAAGCTCACTGAGGCATTTGGTAATGTAAGCAACAACGCCCGGTGCATCTTTCTGGACGACGACGATCGAGCTGTATTCTCCGGTAAAATCAACCTCCACACCATTGATCCGGCACAGGCGGGCTTTTCCGCCACCGAGAGATTCTCCGCGGATCGTCATCTCCTGCCCTTCTTCATTTACCATCAGGATATCGACGGTATTCGGGTGTACGTCGGTTTCTACGTTGTTCGGAATGAAAGAATATTCGATTCCGTTGTCTGTCGCGATCTGGAAGGAATCGCGGATGCGCACGTCATCGGTGGCAAATCCCATAATACCGCCGAGAAGAGCACGGTCCGTACCATGGCCGTGATAGGTTTTGGCAAAAGATCCATAAAGGGTAAATTCTACTTTTTTAAGAGAACCGGTGAGAAGCTTTCTTGCAAGCAGAGCGATTCTGGCAGCTCCAGCAGTATGGGAGCTGGATGGTCCGATCATATTCGGTCCCATGACATCAAAAACACTGATAAAGGACATAGTAAACCTCCTGTAAAATAATTGTTTCACGTACGTAAAAAGGATTGACGTCTTATTAGTTATATTGTACCATCAACTTATGAGTGAAACAAATTCATAGATTTTATGAAGATGTTGAAAAATTTTCATAATGGAGTTAGAAGATGGAATTACGTCAATTACAGACTTTTATACAGATCGCGCAGATGCAGAGCTTTTCCAGAACGGCAGAGATGCTGGGGTATTCGCAGTCGGCAGTGACGGTTCAGATCCGCCAGCTGGAAAACGAACTTGGGAAAAGGCTGTTCGACAGGACAGGAAAGAAAGTGGTGCTTACCCCGCAGGGGGAAGAATTTCTGGAGCATGCCAACCGGATCCTTTATGATGTTCATCAGGCGAAAGCATCCATGAATGATACGGATGAATTGAAAAACCCACTTCACATTGGGACGATCGAGTCTCTGTGTACGGTGAAATTTCCAAAGATCATAAGGAAATTCAGGGAACAGTATCCCAGGGTTTCTATCCGGATCACGGTAGATTCTCCGGAAAAGCTGATCCAGATGATGGAACATAATGAACTGGATATGATCTATATTCTGGATACACCAAGATGGGACAGCAACTGGATTAAGGTGATGGAGAAGGCAGAACCAGTTATGTTTGTGACATCAGTCAGTCACCGGCTGGCAAAAGAAAGAAATTTATTGCTTGATGATCTGCTGAAAGAGTCTTTTTATCTTACAGAGCGCAATGCCAATTACAGGCAGGCACTTGATGGTCAGCTGGCGTTAAGAAGAAAAGAGCTTTCTCCGATGCTGGAGATCAGTGATACTGCATTTATCAAAAAAATGCTGATGCGTGGGGGAGGCGTTTCATTCCTGCCACGTTTTGCAGTAGAAGATGATATTGAGAAAAAGAAACTCACACTTTTGGATGTGAAAGATATAGAAATTACGATGTATCGTCAGATTTTCTATCATAAAAATAAGTTCAAGACAAAAGAGATGGAGAAATTTGCAGAGTTTGCACTGGAGGACAACTAAGAGAAAATACGGCTATGGATAAGAAAAATACTGATTTTGGCTTGGATGTAGTACGAAAATTTATCTGAAGAGCATGTAGAGCATAATATTTTCTACGTCATCTTGCGAAGTCCCAAAAAAGGATTTATACTAAAAATTAGCAGAAAATCATAAGAAGAAAGAAGGAAATAAAAGATGGAAAATTTCACATTTTATGCACCGACTTATTTTGCTTTTGGTAAGGACACTGAAAATGATACCGGAAAGTATGTAAAACGTTTTGGCGGAAGCCGTGTACTGCTCCATTATGGCGGAGGTTCTGTCATTCGTTCCGGACTTTTGGAGCGTGTTAAGAAATCTCTGGACGGGGAAGGAATTTCTTATGTAGAATTAGGAGGCGTAAAGCCAAATCCGAGAAGTGGTCTTGTATATGAAGGAATTGATCTGTGCCGGAAAGAAAAAGTAGACTTTGTACTGGCAGTCGGAGGTGGAAGTACCATTGATTCCGCAAAGGCGATTGCGGCAGGTGCAGTATACGATGGAGATTTTTGGGATTATTATGAAGGAAAGCTTGTCGAAGAAGCACTTCCGATCGGAACAGTTATTACGATTTCAGCTGCAGGAAGTGAAGGATCACCGGACTCTGTTATTACAAAAGAAGAAGGAATGTTCAAAAGAGGGGCAACCGGAGAAGCATTCCGTCCGAAATTCACGATCATGAACCCGGCACTTACACAGACACTTCCGGCATATCAGACAGCTTGTGGAATTACGGATATTATGGCACATCTGTATGAGCGTTATCTGACCAATACCGAAGAAGTAGAGGTGACAGACCGTATGATCGAAGGACTTCTTCTGACGATGATCCATGAAGGACCGAGAGTCATTGCAGATCCGGATAATTATCAGGCAAGAGCAAATATCATGTGGGCAGGTATGATGGCGCACAACAATTCCTGCGGAGTAGGACGTACACAGGACTGGACAAGCCATAACATCGAGCACGAATTATCTGCATTATATGACTGCGCGCATGGTGCAGGACTTGCGGTTGTTATGCCGGCTGTATTTACTTATACTCTGGAACACAATGTGATGCGTTTTGCACAGGCTGCAGTCCGTGTCTGGGGCTGTCAGATGGATTTTACAGATCCAAAGAGAACGGCACTGGAAGGAATTGAGGCACTTCGAAACTTTTTAATTTCGATTGGAATGCCAAAGAATTTTGCAGAGCTTGGAGCCAAAGAAGAAGATATTGAAAAGCTGGCACATACCTGCTGTTATGGAGATGCAAATACTGGTACAGTGGAAGGATTTGCAACTCTCGATCAGAAAGATGTGGAAAATATTTATAAACTGATGGTATTTTAGAAAAAGAAATATCGTAAAACAGGAAATTTGGAAGAGGGAGTGCGTGACTTAAACTCAAGTCATACACTCCCTCTTTTTGAAACGTCTATTTTCCAACAGACTATGCATTTTCATAAATCGGTTCGAAATCATCTGCGCCGTGTCCACAGAGCGGGCAGGTGAATTCTTCCGGAAGATTGCTTCCTTCGTATACATAATTGCAGATCTTACAGCGCCATCCGATAATCTTCTTATCCTCTTTTTTCTGTTCTGGTTTTGGCTTTACATGTGCCTGATAATATGCGTAAGTCAGAGGAGGATTGTCACTTAAAAGTTTCGCATCGGTTACTTCAGCAATAAAAAGAGTATGTGTTCCAAGATCCTGACTGAAAACGACTTTTGCGCTGAGAACAGAACATGTCTGCCATCCGAGGTAAGGAACTGCATTTTCATCTGCAGGTGCAGTGATATTTGCGAATTTATCAACATCTCTGCCGGACTGGAAACCGAAATGCCGGATCGTTTCAAAAGAGCAGGTCTGGTCAAGCAGGCTTAACGTAAAAATGCCGCTCTCTTTGATCAGATCACAGGTATAGTTGCTATTCAGCACAGAGATTGCGATCCGTACCGGATTATTCGCAACCTGGATGCAGGTGTTGGTAATACATCCGTTTACTACATTCCCAGAGCGTGTTGCAAGCATAAATACTCCATAAGATAAATTGTAAAGTGCTTTTTTATCCATATAACATTCCTCCTGACTTTCAAAACTTGATAATAAGAATCATTACTATAATTAAAGAATACATGATAAAAGAAAAATTGTCAATTATAAAATCAAGATTTCCGGAAAATCAGAATCACAAAAAATGTGATGATTTCTGATCCTAAGAAGGAAAGCCAGATTCCATTCAGCCCCAGAATCTGTGAGAACAGAATCGCACAGAAAGCAATTGCGATAATGCCGCGCATAACAGAACCAAGGACGGCGGGACGTGCCCGGTCGATTGCGGAAAAATAGGCAACCAGCACAATATTGATACCGGCGACTAAAAAGCCCAGGAAATAAAGCCTAAGACCAGTATGGGCGTAAGCAAGCAGCTGGAGATTATGTTCGCTGTTAAAGATACTGATAAAGGTATCCGTAAATCCGTAGATCAGTACAACGATCACAAGCTCGATCAGAAGTGCTGCAGCAAGAGACCAGTTGAGAAATTTACGGACTAGATCATGTTCACCCTTTCCATAACTCTGGCTGATCAGCGGCTGTGCACCCTGGGCAAGTCCGTTTAGGATCGCCATTGCGACCAGTGAAATATTTGCAACTACGCCGTAGGCTGCGATCCCGATATTTCCCGCAATGCGCAGAATCAGCATGTTAAATATAATCGTAATGACAGCGGAAGAAATTTCAGCAAAAAATGCAGAAACACCAAGCTGGCAGCATCCGGTGATCCGGCGAAGAGAGGGCTTGCGCCAGTGAAACTCTACATGGTTATTCTTTCCAAGATAATGTGTCGAACATACCAGCATCGTCACAACCGGTGAAAGAGCGGTTGCAAGTGCAGCCCCCAGAAATCCAAGATTCAAAGGGAACATGAAAATATAGTCAAATAAAATATTAAAGAAGCTTCCGGAAATGGAACCGATCATGGCGATAGAGGTCGCATGGTCATTCCTCGCAAATGCCGTGAAGGTATAGTTTGACATAAAAAACGGGGTAAAGAGCAGGACGATACGCATATAATTACGTCCAAGCCGGATGAGCCCGGCATCTGCCCCTAAAAGTGCAAGTGCTTTATGCGGAATGAAGATTCCGGTGAGCATAAAAGGAATGCTGCATATGAGACACCAGAAGATGGACTGGGTAAAATAGTAGTCCGAAGGTGAACCTTTGGCTGTGCTGATATTGTATCGTGTGGCGGAGCCGATTCCGATCATCGAACCGATTGCGAAGACCAGACCGAACACCGGCAGGATCAGATTCAGGGCAGCAAGTCCATCTGCACCGCATTTGTAAGAGATAAAAAAGGTATCTGCCAGAATGTAGACGGAGACACCGATCATTCCGGAAATACTCTGGGAAATGTATTTTAAAAATTTATGAAACATGTTTTTGAATTCCTCGTCTTTCTTAAAGCCAGATTAAATGAAATAACCATCTGTACCAGCCTGGTAATAAGCGGACTCTGATATCTCCATACAAGAATAGCATAAACATACTGGTTTGTCGAAAAAATAATCTTGCAATTACTTCGTTAACGTGTTATAGTAAGCCTTGTAAAACTAAATAATGCTTCAGGGCGGGGCGAAATTCCCCACCGGCGGTAAAGTCCGCGAGCCGTAAGGCATGAACTGGTGAGATTCCAGTGCCGACAGTAAAGTCTGGATGGAAGAAGTTGAATCGTTGCTGATAGAAAGATTCTCTATCATATCTACAGGAATAAAGAAAGTAAAACGCTCTGGAACGTGAATCGTTTCAGAGCGTTTTTTCTATACCGGGAAATAAAGTTTTCAGGATAGAAGGTCTCCTGCAGATACGGCAGGATCTACAGAAATACAACCAATAAAAGAAAACCCTGACAGGAAAAAGCTGTCAGGGTTTTCGTATTTCACAGGAACTTCCGGTTAAGTGGAAAAAACATTTTCACAGGAAAATTATCCGACAGATCTAAACCGTTCAGTAAAGTACATTTACCGGAGAACGTTTCCGGGAGAGATGAGAAAGGAGAAAAAATGACAGATGAATTTTACATGCGCCGTGCAATTGAACTGGCAAAAAAAGGACGTGGATGGACAAATCCAAACCCGATGGTTGGTGCCGTGATCGTAAAGGACGGAAGCATTATCGGGGAAGGATATCACGAAAAATGTGGTGAGCTTCATGCAGAACGGAACGCAATCGCATCCCTGACAGAAAGCGCCGAGGGAGCAACAATTTATGTGACGCTGGAGCCGTGCTGTCATTATGGGAAGACACCCCCATGTACGGAAGCGATTCTGGAACAGAAGATTGCACGGGTTGTGATCGGATCGAGAGATCCGAATCCGAAAGTGTCCGGCAAAGGAGCAAAGATTTTGCGCGAGGCAGGCGTCCAGGTGGAAGAGGATTTCCTGCGCGAAGAATGTGATGCGTTAAATCCGGTCTTTTTCCACTATATCACAACAGGGCTGCCCTATGTGGTGATGAAATACGCAATGACGGCAGACGGAAAGATTGCGACAAAAACAGGAGCATCAAAATGGATATCCGGTGAGGAAGCAAGAAGTCTGGTACATGAGATGCGCCATGACTATATGGCGATCATGGCAGGAATCGGAACGGTTCTGGCAGATGATCCGATGCTGAATGTGCGTCTGGAGGGAAAGAAAAGTCCGGTCAGAATTATCTGTGACAGTATGCTCAGGATCCCACTGGACAGTCAGATCTGCCAGACAGCAGGGAGATACCGGACGATCGTTGCATATGCCGGTGAAAAGGGGAATGCGATTTCTTTAGAAGAGAAAAAACGCAGTCTGGAAAAGCTTGGAGTCGTGCTTCTCAGAATTCCTTCGGAAAAGGGGGAGATCAATCTGCAGCTTCTGATGAGAAAACTTGGAGAGATGGGGATTGACAGTGTACTTATTGAAGGCGGTGGAACTTTAAATGAGGATGCCCTGCAATCCGGTATCGTAAATGAGGTGAAAGCCTTTATCGCACCGAAAATTTTTGGCGGAAGAGGCGGAAAGACTCCGGTGGAAGGCTTTGGAGTTGAGAAAACAGACGATGCCATAAAGCTACAGCTTATGAGAATCTCGCAGGTTGGAGAAGATATTCTGGCAGAGTATAAGGTTTTGGAGGAAATGTAAATGTTTACAGGAATTGTAGAAGAAACCGGATCCATCCGGTCACTCCGGCTTTCTGGATCATCCGGGAAGATTGCGATCCGGGCAAAAAAAGTACTCGGTGGAACCAGGATCGGAGACAGTATTGCGGTAAATGGTGTCTGCCTGACGGTAGTTTCCCTGGAAAAGGATGGATTTACCGCAGATGTGATGGCGGAGACGGTGCGAAGAACCAACCTCGGTGACACAAAGATCGGTGAAAAAGTGAATCTGGAACGCGCGATGGCGGCAGATGGCAGATTCGGCGGACATATCGTTGCAGGGCATATTGATGGGACTGGAATGATTGAAGAACTCAGAAAGGAAGAAAATGCAGTATGGGTAAAAATCCGGACAATACCGGAGATTCTGGAACTGATCGTAGAAAAAGGTTCAATTTGTATCGATGGGATCAGTCTGACAGTGGCAGAAGTAAATGAAAAAAGCTTTCAGGTATCAGTCATTCCTCATACCGGAGAGGAAACCACGCTGCTGAAGAAAAAAGCTGGGGACAGAGTGAATCTGGAAAATGATATTGTAGGGAAGTATATTAAAAAGTTTCTTACACCATCGGAACCGGCTGGAAAATGTGGAGGACTTACCATGGAATTATTAGAGGAGTATGGAATTTGATGCGAAGAAATTCCGGGATTGAAATGGAGAGTACACAGAAGAACAGGATAAAAATGAGTTATGATCGGACAGGAGGAAGTAACAAATGGAGAAACAGTATCAATACAATAGCGTAGAAGAGGCACTTGAAGAATTACGCCAGGGAAGGATTGTTCTGGTAACGGATGATCCGGACCGGGAAAATGAAGGGGATATGATCTGTGCGGCGGAATTTGCAACCCAGGAGAATATCAATTTTATGGCATGCCATGCGAAAGGGCTGATCTGCACACCGATAAGTGCAGCACTGGCCGGACAGCTTGGGCTGCCACAGATGGTTTCCGAAAATACAGATAACCATTCGACTGCATTTACGGTATCCGTTGACCATGTGGATACGACAACGGGAATTTCAGCAGCAGAGCGCGGATATACTATGCGTAGCCTGACAGAAGAAGGAACGAAACCACAGGACCTTCGAAGACCGGGGCATGTATTTCCGCTGGTGGCAAGGCATGGAGGTGTGTTGGTAAGAAATGGTCATACCGAGGCAACGGTTGATCTGATGCGTCTTGCCGGACTGAAAGAATGTGGAATCTGCTGTGAGATCATGGAAGAGGACGGAACGATGATGCGGACAGAGAATCTCTGGAAGTTGGCGAAGAAGTACGACCTGAAATTTATTACGATTAAAGATCTGCAGGATTACTGCAGGATCCATGAAAAACATGTCGTAAGGGAAGCATGTGCAAAGATGCCAACCCAGTATGGAGAATTTCAGATTTATGGGTATGTGAATGACATCACCGGTGAACATCATGTGGCATTGGTGAAAGGTGAGATTGGCGATGGGGAAGATGTTCTGTGCCGTGTACATTCCGAGTGCCTGACCGGCGATACTTTCGGATCTCTCCGCTGCGATTGTGGAAAGCAGCTGCAGTCGGCGATGCAGCAGATCGAGAGAGAAGGAAGAGGAGTTCTTCTGTATATGCGACAGGAGGGAAGGGGAATCGGTCTGATCAACAAGCTGAAAGCGTATGAACTTCAGGAACAGGGATACGATACCGTGGAAGCCAACATCCGTCTGGGATTTGCGCCGGATCTTAGGGAATACTGGGTAGGGGCTCAGATTTTATCGGATCTGGGAGTAAAATCACTCCGGCTTCTTACAAATAATCCGGAGAAGGTATATGGACTTTCCGGTTTCGGGCTTGCAATCCATGAGAGAGTACCGATTGAAATAGCACCGCAGAAATTTGATGCATTTTATATGAAGACAAAGCAGGAAAAGATGGGACATATCTTTAAAGAAATCAAATTTCAGTAAAAAGAGAATAAACAGTATTTATCATAGAAGAAACACTTTAATTACAGGAGGAAAAAAACATGAGACAGATCAACGTATTAGAAGGAAAAGTAGTAGCACCAGAAGGAATGAAAGTAGGAATTGTTGCTTCAAGATTTAATGAGATTATTGTCAATAAACTACTTGGTGGTGCGGTAGACGGGCTGGTACGCCATGGCGTGGAAGATGAAAACATAACGGCAGCATGGGTACCTGGAGCATTTGAGATTCCGACAGCAGCTTCTAAAATGGCGGCATCCGGAAAGTATGATGCGGTGATCTGTGTGGGAGCAGTGATCCGTGGAGACACGACGCATTATGATTATGTCTGCAATGAGGTATCCAAAGGGATCGCACAGGTCGGACTTGCAACCGGAGTGCCGGTACTATTTGGTGTGATCACGACTGAAAATATCGAGCAGGCAATTTCAAGAGCCGGAAGTAAAGGTGGAAATAAGGGATATGATTGTGCACTTTCTGCAATCGAAATGGTTAATCTTCTGAGACAGATGTAATTTCCGACTGCCGGTTACAAAAAAATCCTGTTTTCTGGCAGAATAAAGGGCAGATGCCGGGATTTACTGGACATTTATGTAGGAAAAAGGTATCATATCTGATAGGAGAAATCTGTAAAAGAAATAGTAAAGTTTCAATTCAGAGATAATGAAGGAGAAAATGAATTATGTATACAGCATCATCTGAGAGATATGATACCATGGTATATAACCGTTGTGGGAAAAGCGGGCTTTTGCTGCCGGCAGTTTCTTTAGGACTCTGGCACAATTTTGGAACCAATGCGGATCCGGAGAATATGAAGGCAATGTTGAGGACAGCATTTGATCTGGGAATCACCCATTTCGATCTTGCGAATAACTATGGACCGGAATACGGAAGTGCTGAGATGAATTTTGGGAAGATTTTAAAAGAAGACTTTGCACCATACAGGGATGAGATGATCATCAGTACCAAGGCAGGCTATGATATGTGGCCGGGACCTTACGGGAACTGGGGAAGCAGGAAGTATCTGCTCGCAAGCCTTGACCAGAGCCTGAAGAGAATGGGGCTGGATTATGTAGATATCTTCTATCATCACAGAATGGATCCGAATACCCCACTGGAAGAAACGATGGGGGCACTCGATTCCATCGTAAAGAGTGGGAAGGCACTTTATGTCGGAATTTCTAACTATGATGGTCCGACAATGGTACGTGCAGCGGAGATTCTGGAAGATCTGAAATGTCCGTTTGTCATTAACCAGAACCGGTATTCCATTTTTGACCGGACGATTGAACAGAACGGCTTGAAAAAGACGGCGAACCAGATGGGAAAAGGAATCATTGCATTTAGTCCGCTGGCACAGGGGCTTCTGACAGATAAATATCTGCACGGAATACCGTCAGACAGCCGGATTGCTGTGGATGGAAGATTTCTACATGCCGATGCATTGACGAAAGAAAAGCTTGCGCAGATCGAGGCTCTGAATAAGATGGCAGGTGAGAGAGGACAGTCTCTTGCACAGATGGCACTGAGCTGGATCCTGAAAGATGAGGATGTGACCAGTGTGCTGATCGGAGCGTCCAGACCGGAGCAGATCATTCAGAATGTGGAGATTGTGCAGAATACGAAGTTCACCCGGGAAGAACTGAAAAAGATCGATCAGATCAGCAGGGGCGATCTGTAAGTGAAACCTGCGCGAAGAAATTATTTGCAAAGGACGCAAAGAAAATATTGAATAAATGATTGACAGGAAGCAGCCATTGTGTTAATATAGTCCATGGTTGCTTCAGCAATCAACAATTTCATATAGGGGATTGGTCAAATGGTATGACAGGAGTCTCCAAAACTCTTAGCGGCAGTTCGATTCTGTCATCCCCTGTAACTTGAAGGACTCAGTTTGAGTCCTTTTTTTATCTAATGGACCAAGTGCGGAATGGTGATAGCGCAAAATACATTGATCTAATTTGGGTTTTCCCAATTCTTAATCAACCTAAGATCCGGGAGAAAGGGATTCATTTTAACTTCCGCAAGTCCAAATCAACTCTTCATTTCCAAAAACAAAATAACCATCCCACCATATATATATTCGACATAGTCACTATACATAGTGCATAAAAATGAAAGAAAATAATTGTAAAAAATGCCAAAAATTCAACTGTACGAAAGCACAAAATCCGTCAAAAAAGAATCTCGAATGCTACAAACTAAAAAAAGTGTCAAAAAAAGGAAGTAAAAATAGCTAAAGAAAATGAAAGAAAAACAGATACAGATAGTGAAAATAGATAAAAAAATTGGTTTTTTTACTGTACAATCTACAAAAGCTGAAAATATTGACAAAGAAAAAGTGTGAGCGTAATATAAGCATGACTTTTAGAGGACACTCTAAAAAGTACTATAAAATAAGAATAAAAAGAAAGGGAGGGAGCGATACGGAACATTTAACAGAGACTCTGTTAGAAGAGCTGAACTGCGAGACGGTGTTTACGATCCCGATATTCGGCGGAATACCGGTAAAAGAGTCGGTCGTAGTTACCTGGATCATCATGGCGGTAATCGTAGGACTTTGTATCATATTTGTCCGGAGCTTGAGCGTCGAAAATCCGGGAAAGGTTCAGCTTTTATTGGAATCCGCAATAGGAAAAGGACTGGACTTCTTTGAAGACATCATGGGAAAAGAAAACAGGAAATATATTCCGTATCTGATTACAGTGCTTATCTATATTGGGATAGCCAATATCATTGGTCTGTTCGGATTTAAGTCACCGACAAAAGACCTCAATGTAACAGCAGCACTTGCAATCATGAGTATGTGCCTGATTGAATTTTCCGGAATCCGGAAGAATGGATTTAAGCATTGGGCGGCGCATTTTGCAAAGCCGGTACCATTCGTAGCACCAATTATGGTTCTGGAGATTGTGATCAGACCATTATCACTTTGCATGCGTCTGTTCGGTAATGTATTGGGAGCGTTTGTTATCATGGAGCTTTTAAAAGCAGTGGCTCCGGTTCTTATCCCGATACCATTTAGTTTTTACTTCGATATTTTCGATGGATTCCTGCAGGCATATGTATTCGTATTCCTGACAGCACTTTTCATGAATGAGGAGCAGGAATAATCCCGAAATGACAGAAGAAACACAAATCTATAAGAAAAAAGGAGATTAAGATTATGTTAGTAGCAATTGGAGCAGCAGTAGCAGTTTTAACAGGTTTAGGAGCAGGACTTGGAATCAGCCTTGCAACAGGTAAAGCAGTAGATGCGATCGCAAGACAGCCGGAAGCAGAAAGCAAGATCAGCAAGAACCTGATCCTTGGTTGTGCACTTGCAGAGGCAACCGCTATTTACGGTTTCATTATCGGACTTCTTATCATCTTGATGCTGAAATAAGAAAAGTAAAATGAAGAAAGGCAGGTGGGACAGGTGATACAGTTTAATGTAAGCCTTCTCTTTACGATCATCAACCTGATTGTCTTTTATCTTTTGCTGAAAAAATTCTTATTCAAACCAGTAATGGGAATTATGGAAAAACGTGAAAAAATGATTGCTGACGGACTGAAGAATGCCAGTGATAGTCAGGAAGAAGCGGCGAGACTGAAAGCGGAATATGAAAAGGCTCTGGAAGGAGCAAAGGCAGAATCCATTCAGATCGTGGAAAAAGCTAAGAAAACTGCAGCCGGAGAATCAGAGCGTATCCTTCAGGAAGCCAATACGGAAGCCGTAGAAATCCTGAAAGATGCCAGAAAGACGATTGAAAATGAACGCAAGCAGACCATGAATGATCTGCAAAGTGAGATCGCAGGACTGGCAATGCAGGCAGCACGTAAGATTGTGGATGACACAAAAGGAAATCAGGATATATATGATCAGTTTCTGAAAGGTGCAGGTGATGCTCATGTCAATGAAGAGGTTAAATAAAGAGTATTGCTGTAGCCCTTCGGCAAAACAGTATGCACATGTTTTATATGAGCTTGGAATTTCAAAAGAAGCGGTAGGAGAGACTGAAAGGCTTTTTGAAGAAGTACCGGTGCTTGAAGAAACATTTGCAAGTCCGGTGGTACCGATGCGGGAAAAATTAAGTTCGATCGACAAGATTTTCCCGGAAGAAATAAAAAACTTTCTCAAGGTTGTATGCCGTAATCAGAGAATGAGCGAGATCAGTCAGATTCTTTTTGCTTATGACAGATACTGTAAAATGCAGGAAGGAATCCAGATGGCAACGCTTACCTGTGTGGAAGCACCAGATGAAAAGCGACTTGAGAAAATCAGAGAATTTCTTTGTGAGAAGTACCATAAGACAGATGTGAAGATTGAGATAGTCAAAGATCCGGCATTACTTGGCGGATTTATCTTAAAGACCGGTGATGATGAATATGACTGGAGTCTGAAAGGAAGATTATCGAGATTAGAGCAAAAATTGACCTGGAGGTGAACAAAGTGAGTTCAATTAGCTCAGATGAAATTATTTCTATTCTGAAAAATGAAATAGAGAACTTTGATCAGATCAGTAAAGACAGCGAGGTCGGTACGGTTGTCTCTGTCGGTGACGGAATTGCAAATATCTATGGAATAGAGCATGCAATGTACGGAGAAATCGTGACATTTGAAAATGGACTGAAAGGTATGGTTCAGGACATTCAGAAAGATACGATCGGCTGCATCCTGTTCGGATCAGATGTAGAGATCAAAGAAGGTACGAAAGTGATGCGTACCAAAAAGAAAGCCGGAGTACCGGTTGGCGATAAATTTATCGGACGTGTCGTAAATGCACTTGGAGCTCCGATTGATGGAGCGGGAGAAATCGAAGCAGAAGATTACAGACCGATTGAAAATGAAGCACCAGGAATTGTAGACCGTAAATCCGTCGGCGTTCCAATGGAAACAGGAATCCTTTCTATCGATTCTATGTTCCCGATCGGACGTGGACAGAGAGAGTTGATCATTGGAGACCGTCAGACAGGAAAGACTTCCATTGCTACAGACACGATTTTGAATCAGAAGGGTAAGGATGTCATCTGTATCTATGTAGCAATCGGTCAGAAAGCATCAACGATCGCAAAGGTTGTCAATACTTTTAAAAACGGCGGCGCAATGGATTACACCATCGTAGTAGCATCAACAGCAAGTGACTGTGCACCGCTTCAGTATATTGCACCATATGCAGGAACCGCGATCGCAGAACATTTCATGCATAAAGGAAAAGATGTCCTGATCGTTTACGATGATCTTTCAAAGCACGCAGTTGCATACCGTGCGCTGTCCCTGCTTCTTGGACGTTCACCGGGACGTGAAGCTTATCCTGGAGATGTTTTCTATCTGCATTCAAGACTGCTTGAGAGATCAAGCCGTTTAAGTGATGAAATGGGAGGCGGTTCGATCACAGCACTTCCAATCATCGAGACACAGGCAGGAGATGTATCTGCATACATTCCGACCAACGTCATTTCCATTACAGATGGACAGATCTTCCTGGAAAGTGATCTGTTCTTCTCAGGAATGAGACCGGCGGTTAACGTAGGTCTTTCCGTATCCCGTGTTGGTGGTGCAGCACAGACAAAGGCAATGAAGAAGGCAGCCGGAAGTATCCGTATCGATCTTGCACAGTATCGTGAGATGGAAGTATTCACACAGTTCAGTTCCGATCTGGATGCAGCAACAAAGGAACAGCTGGAATATGGATCTGGTCTGATGGAACTTCTGAAACAGCCACTCGGACATCCAATGTCCATGCATGAGATGGTCATCACCCTCTGCGCAGCACGAAATAAAGTGCTTCTGGGAATTCCGGTAAAAGAGGTTAAGAAATTCCAGATGGATATGCTGAATTATT
Organism: Coprococcus sp. TM115-187; assembly: GCF_027679115.1. Classification (NCBI taxonomy): domain Bacteria; kingdom Bacillati; phylum Bacillota; class Clostridia; order Lachnospirales; family Lachnospiraceae; genus Coprococcus; species Coprococcus sp. TM115-187. The sequence goes on from NZ_JAQEKS010000023.1 coordinate 24,668, forward strand.
TTGCAACAGTTCATCCGGAAATCAGTGAAGAGATTGAGCAGACAAAGGCTCTGTCCGATGAACTGGTTGCAAAGATTGTGGAAACAGCGAAGGAATTCAAAGACAGCAGGTGTTAATATGGCAAATATCAGAGAAATACAGACTCGAATCAACAGCGTCAAAGATACGATGAAGATCACGAACGCCATGTATATGATCTCGTCTACCAAGATGAGACAGGCGAAGAAAAAGCTGACAGATTCAGAGCCGTACTTTTACGGACTTCAGGGAGAGATTTCCAGAATCCTGAGGCATATTCCTGAGATCGAGCACCGGTATTTTGATGTGCGGGAAGAGATTCCAAAAGAGAAAAGAAAGATAGGTTCCATTGTCATTACTGCGGATAAAGGACTTGCAGGAGCTTACAACCACAACATTGTCAAGGTGGAGGATGAGATCCTGGAGGAACCGGGAGAGCATAAGCTGTTCGTAGTCGGTGAGCTTGGCAGACACTATTATGCGAATAAGGGTGTGGAAATTGACACCAATTTCCTCTATACTGTGCAGAAACCGACCATGCACAGGGCAAGAGATATCGCGGAAGTGATTCTTTCCCAGTATGAGAGAGGTGAACTGGACGAGGTCTACATCGTTTACACCAGAATGGAAAATTCGATGCTGACAACGGTTGAAAAAATGAAGATCCTGCCGCTTGAGAGATCTTCATTTAATGAAATGAAAATGCCGCTTAACATCCATAGAGAGGCGATCGCGCTTTATCCATCAGCAGAGGCGGTTCTGGACAGCATCGTACCAAACTACGTGGTTGGTATGATCTATGGATGTCTGGTAGAGGCATATGCAAGCGAACACAATGCGCGAATGACAGCAATGCAATCAGCAACAGACAGCGCGCAGGAAATCATCAAAGATCTTTCTATTATATATAACAGGGCAAGGCAGGCTGCGATCACACAGGAAATTACTGAGGTTTGTGCAGGCGCCAAAGCCCAGAAACGGAAAAGGAAGTGAAAACAGGTATGAATAAAGGACGTATTGTACAGGTCATGGGACCAGTTGTTGACGTTGTATTTGAAGACGGAAATCTGCCGCGCATCAAAGATGCCCTGCAGGTGGAGAACAACGGAAAAACCTGTATTATGGAAGTTGCGCAGCATCTGGGAAATGATGAGGTTCGTTGTCTGATGCTGGCAGCAAGTGAAGGACTTTGCAAGGACATGGAAGTAACCGCTACCGGTTCTGGAATTAAAGTACCGGTTGGAGAGCAGACCCTTGGACGTCTGTTCAACGTACTTGGAGAAACCATCGACAATGGCGAAGAAATCAAAGAAGATACAGAACACTGGGTGATCCACAGAGATCCGCCGTCATTTGAAGACCAGAGCCCGGTTGTAGAAATCCTGGAAACCGGAATCAAGGTTATCGACCTGCTTGCACCTTATGCAAAAGGTGGTAAGATCGGTCTGTTCGGCGGTGCCGGTGTAGGTAAGACTGTACTGATCCAGGAACTGATCCGTAACGTAGCCACAGAGCACGGCGGATATTCCATCTTTACCGGTGTTGGAGAACGTTCCCGTGAAGGTAACGACCTCTGGACAGAAATGAAAGCATCCGGAGTTCTGGATAAGACAGCCTTAGTGTTTGGTCAGATGAACGAACCACCTGGAGCACGTATGCGTGTCGCTGAGACAGGACTTACGATGGCTGAATATTTCCGTGATAAAGAACATCAGAATGTGCTTCTTTTCATTGATAATATTTTCCGTTTTACACAGGCAGGTTCCGAAGTATCCGCACTTCTTGGACGTATGCCATCAGCCGTAGGTTATCAGCCGACACTGGCAACTGAAATGGGTGAACTGCAGGAGAGGATCGCATCTACAAAGAATGGTTCTGTCACATCCGTACAGGCTGTCTATGTCCCTGCCGATGACCTTACAGACCCGGCTCCGGCAACTACATTTGCTCATCTGGATGCAACAACCGTACTCTCCCGTAAGGTTGTAGAACAGGGTATTTACCCGGCAGTTGATCCACTGGAATCTAACTCCCGTATTCTTGAGGCGGATATTGTCGGAGAAGAACATTATGAAGTTGCAAACCGTGTAACAGAGGTTCTGCAGAAATACAAAGAGCTGCAGGATATCATCGCAATTCTTGGTATGGAAGAGCTTTCCGATGAAGACAAGGCAACGGTTATGAGAGCAAGAAAGATTCAGAAATTCCTCTCCCAGCCATTCTTCGTTGCAGAGACATTTACCGGAGTTCCGGGAAAATATGTACCTCTGAAAGAGACGATCCGAGGATTTAAGATGATCCTCGACGGAGAAATGGATGAGTATCCGGAGAATGCATTCTTCAATGTAGGAACGATTGATGAAGTCATCGAGAAGGCAAAGGCTGAAAAAGCAGAATAGAGGTGCCAGGTATGGATACATTTGGACTTAAAATCATTTCCAGTGATCGGGTATTCTATGAAGGACGTTGCAGAAAGATGATCGTGCCGGTACCGGACGGCGGTGGAATGGAAATTCTTCCGCACCATGAAAATATGGTGATCGCTGTGGTGATCGGTGAGGCAATGCTTCAGTTTGAAGAAGGCGAATGGGTGAACCTTGCGGTCGGAGCCGGATTCCTTGAGATCGTCAACAACCGTGTGACGATGCTGGTGCAGACGGCAGAGAAACCGGAGGATATCGATGCCAGACTTGCCCAGGAGCAGATGGAGTATGCAGAAGAAAAGCTTCGCCAGAAACAGAGTATACAGGAATATTACCGGACACAGGCTTCGCTTTCAAGGGCGATGAACCGGTTGAAGGTGTCGAAGCGAAAAAAATGGTAAATAGGAAACAAATTTATGTGGAAGCGCGTAATCTACTACAGATTGCGCGCTTTTTCAATACGGAATTTTTGACAAAATTTATTGGGAAAAATGGTACAATCTTTTACAAAATAAAAGTTCCGATACAGGGTAGTTTGTGGTAGAATATATAACAGTGTGCGTGTACTGAGAAAAAGGATTTTGAGGTGTTCAAATAGAGTGTATTTCATCATAGAAGGAGCAAAACGTGGAAAAAGAAGAGCTTACGCAATTATTTAATTTCTTTCGGGAGATTGATAAGGAAAAATTTATTGGAAGGCAGACATATCTGACGGATGGGGTGCGTAAGGAGAATGACGCGGAGCATGCGTGGCATATGGCAATCATGACGGTTCTGCTTGCGGGATATGCCAATGAGAAGATCGATGTTCTTAAGACAGTGACGATGCTTTTGATCCATGATATTGTAGAAATTGATGCGGGGGATACCTATGCCTATGATGAAGATGCGAAGAAGACGCAGAGGGAACGGGAAGTGAAGGCTGCGGACCGGATTTTCGGACTTCTTCCGGAAAAGCAGGGAAAGGAATTTCGGGCGCTCTGGGAGGAATTTGAGGCACAGGAGACTGCTGAGTCGAAGTTTGCCCGGACGATGGACAATATCCAGCCGATCATGTTAAATGCGGCTACAGACGGCAAAGCGTGGGAGGAACACGATGTTCATATTGAACAGATCCTGAACCGTAACCGGAATACGGCAAAAGGCTCAGAAGCGATCTGGGAGTATGCGAAAGAAGAATTCTTAAGACCGAATCTGGAAAATGGCAAGATAAAAAAATAACATAAAAAAAACAAAAATCCCCCTTTTCATTTTCGTGAATATGGGGTATCATATACTACAGAGCGCAAAATATAGTGGAGAAACTTAAAAGTGACACTATATTTTGTGGAGCGATGGAACAAAGTTAGGAGAAAGTTGGGATGGATTTGGAAGTAAAGACGAGAGTAATCAAAAGAAACGGTGAGGAAGTAGACTTCCGGCTGGAGAAGATTGTGAATGCGATCAAAAAAGCGAATGAAGAGGTTGAGAACATCCACAGGATGAATGACTTTCAGATCATTGCAATTGCGGAGAAGATTGCACAGCAGGCAGAGGAATTTACGCATGCAGTGAATGTGGAGGACATCCAGGATATGGTTGAGACCGGCATTATGGAGATGCGTGGTTATGAGGTTGCCCAGAAGTATGTCCGCTATCGCTATAAGAGAGAATTAACCAGAAAGTCGAATACAACGGATAACGGAATTCTTGCATTGATCGATCATATGAACGAGGAAGTAAAGCAGGAGAACTCCAATAAGAATCCTGTGATCAATTCTACACAGAGAGATTACATGGCAGGAGAGGTCAGCAAGGACCTTACCAAGAGAGTCCTTCTTCCGGAGGAAATCGTCCGTGCACACGAAGAAGGAATCATTCATTTTCATGATATGGACTATTTTGCGCAGAAAGAGCACAACTGCGATCTGATCAACCTGGAGGATATGCTCCAGAACGGAACTGTCATCAGTGAGACGATGATCGAGAAACCACATAGTTTCTTTACCGCGTGTAATGTGACCACACAGATCGTTGCACAGGTTGCAAGTAACCAGTATGGCGGACAGTCATTTACTCTGTCACATCTTGCACCATTCGTAGATGTAAGCCGTCAGAAGCTCCGCAAGAGTGTCATTGAAGAAAGAATAGAATCCGGAGAGGTTCTGGATGATGCGATCATCGACAAGATCACAGAGAGAAGGCTTCGTACCGAAGTACAGAGCGGAATCCAGACGATCCAGTATCAGCTGATCACACTGATGACCTGTAACGGACAGGCACCTTTCGTAACGGTGTTTATGTATCTGGATGAGGTCCCGGAAGGAAGAACCAGGGATGACCTTGCGATGATCATCGAAGAAGTGATGAAGCAGCGTATGCAGGGTGTTAAGAATGAAAAGGGTGTATGGATCACACCGGCGTTCCCGAAGCTGATCTATGTACTGGATGAAGATAATATTACTGAGGATTCCAAATACTGGTATCTGACTGAGCTGGCTGCAAAATGTACGGCAAAGCGTATGGTGCCGGATTATATTTCTGCAAAGATCATGAAAGAACTGAAAAACGGAGATGTTTATCCGTGCATGGGATGCCGCTCATTCCTTACCGTAGAAGATTCCCAGAGAAATGCAGACGGAAGTCATAAGTTCTATGGACGTTTCAATCAGGGGGTTGTAACGATCAACCTGGTTGACGTGGCATGTTCAGCAGAGGGCAATATGGAACGTTTCTGGGAAATCCTGGATGAGAGACTGGAGCTTTGTCACAGAGCACTCCGGTGCAGACATGAACGCCTTCTCGGAACCGTTTCAGATGTTGCACCGATCCTGTGGCAGAACGGGGCACTTGCCCGTCTGAAAAAGGGTGAGACGATTGACAAGCTGTTATTTGACGGATATTCCACCATTTCTCTTGGCTATGCAGGACTTTATGAGATGTGTATGCGGATGCTTGGCAAATCCCATACAGATCCGGAGGCGAAGCCATTTGCACTGGCAGTTATGCAGCGCCTGAATGATAAATGTAAAGAATGGAAAGAAGCAGAAAATATCAGCTATTCCGTATATGGCACACCGATGGAATCTACCACATACAAGTTTGCAAAATGTCTGCAGAAGCGTTTCGGAATCATTCCGGGCGTCACAGATAAGAACTATATTACGAACAGCTATCATGTACATGTTACTGAAGAGATCGATGCATTCAGTAAGCTGAAATTTGAATCGGAATTTCAGAAGCTTTCACCGGGTGGGGCGATCAGCTATATCGAAGTACCGAATATGCAGACCAATATTCCTGCGGTACTTTCCGTATTACAGTACATTTATGAGAATATCATGTATGCAGAGCTGAATACCAAGAGTGATTTCTGTGAAGTCTGCGGTTATGACGGAGAGATTAAGATCATCGAAGACGAGACCGGAAAGCTGGTATGGGAATGCCCGAACTGTGGCAACCGGGATCAGGATAAGCTCTTTGTAGCGAGAAGAACCTGCGGATATATCGGAACCCAGTTCTGGAATCAGGGAAGGACCCAGGAGATTAAGGACAGGGTACTGCATCTGTAAGGATGGAAATGTTTTTGAAAAAATAGTGAGAAGATATAATAAAGGACACGGCTTTCGCTTGGCGAAGCCGTGTCCTTTATTATAAATTATTTAAAATTAATTGGATAAACGTCTTTTATCAAACCATCCTGGTCATAAGAAAAATAGATTTTTTCGACCATTTCTTCTTTATTGATTTTAAAAGTCACAAGAACTGTTTCAGAATCATCTGTTTTGGAATCAAGTGAAATATCTTTTACAGCTATTTTGGTATTATTAACAGCTGTCTCTGACAGATAGGTCTGACCATAGGTTGAAACAAAATATTCTAATCGGTCGCTCTCAAAATATTTTCCTACAAGCTTGTTCCAGTTCTCAAGAATTTTCTCAGAATTGGCGAAAGCATCATCAGAATTTGCATCAGTATTTTCACCGATTACGGTAGAAGCATCCGGAGAGTATAATTCTTCATTTGGCGCGGAAAACATTGCATTGATTACTGCTTCAGCTTCCGGACTTACGGCTGATTCAGATGCTTTTTTGGTTGAGCAGCCAGTAAGAAGAATGAACAAAAATAACAGAATAAAATAAATTTTTGGCGCTACTTTTTTCGTCATGAGAATCCCTCCTTTGCTTGTGGGGGCAGTTAAAATAGTTTTCTTACCATTGGATTGATCTGCCTTTCACATTTTGGGTGTTTATAAGTATAGTATAATGGAGCTGGCTGTAAAACGCTACTATTATTTTTGCAAAAAAGCAGTTGCTTGGACGACTGTATGCGGACAAATCGTAGCAGCACTTATCACAGCATTTGGAGGAGTCAAAAGACCGCCGGAGCGGTTGGAATCGTGCTTTACCGGAGGACAATAGTAGTTGATTTTCGGGTGCGATTTGCTATAATTGATAAGAAGAGTAAGAATGGACAGCAGAGTAGTACTGCTATAATGAGAAAAAGGGAAGTATAAAGATATGAATTACGGAACAATCAAAAATTACGATATCGCAAATGGAACCGGCGTCAGGGTCAGCCTTTTCGTATCCGGCTGCCGGCATCATTGCAAAGGATGCTTCAATTCCGAGACCTGGGATTTCAATTACGGCAATCCATATACCAAAGAAGTAGAAGCACAGATCCTGGAAGCCTTAAAACCCGCATACATCCAGGGATTTTCCCTCCTCGGCGGAGAACCCTTCGAACCGGAGAACCAGAAAGAGCTTGCCGGACTCTTGCAAAAGATCAAAGAAAGCTACCCGGAGAAAAATGTCTGGTGCTACACCGGATATCTCTATGATGTAGACCTCATCCCCGGCGGAAAAGTCTACACCGAATACACTGACAAGATGCTCACCTGTATCGATACCCTCGTAGACGGCGAGTTCATTGAAGCTGAAAAAGATCTCACCCTGGAATTCCGCGGAAGCCGCAACCAGAGAATCTTTCACCTTGATGAAATCCGCCAAAATGCGAAAAACTAAAATAATTCATTGACAAAAAAAGACCACTGTGCTATAAATAACAAGTGGTCTTTTTTAGATCATAAAATCAAATAGGGGATTGGTCAAATGGTATGACAGGAGTCTCCAAAACTCTTAGCGGCAGTTCGATTCTGTCATCCCCTGTAGAACCCTCTCGGAAGTAGTTCCGGGAGGGTTTTTATACTTTAATAAGTATTTCTTGAACAAAATACAAAAAGGAGTGACAGTATAATTTTCTAATGCTATGATGTATAGAAACGTAAAGTATAAGTGAGGTGTGGAAAATGAAAATTGAATTAAAAAAATGGAGTATTGAAGATAAAGAATCCCTTATTAGAATATGTAATACTATAGATAGAAACTATTTATCAGATAGATTACCAAATCCATATACTAATGAATCAGCAGAATGGTGGTTAAACATAGTAAAAGAAAATGAGGGAAAAACGGGTATATTTCGAGAAATTATTGTTGATGGCAAAATAATAGGAACAATATCAGTTGAACAAAAAGAAGATGTCTATCGAAAAGATGCTGAAATAGGATATTATTTATTACCAGAAGAATACTCAAAAGGAATCATGACAGAAGCAGTAAGACAAATCTGTGAAACAGCTTTTGAAAAATTAGACATCATCCGAATCACAGGGCTGGTATACGAACCTAATATTGCCTCCAGAAAAGTACTGGAAAAGAACAACTTTATACTTGAAGGCACAATGAAAAAAGCAGTCATCAAAAATAATAATATTTATGATCTTTGCATTTACGGAAAAATAAGATAACAAGTTGAAACAATAAGTAGATCTGCAACCAATAAATGTAAGCGGCAACGAAGCAAAATAATTCCCCTCAGATTCAATTTTTGTGCAATGGAGATGAAACGCAGGAATCGTGGAAGCCTCTGCTGAACACGATTCCCGCTCTAAGCGGTTCATCGGAATGGTTTGCACAAAGAATCTGAGGGGAATTATTTTGCTTCGTTGCCGTCACAACCTATAAATTTGCAAACTTAAAAATATCTTTAGAAATTAAAATCCAACTCATACACCTTAACAGGTCTCCCCTTCGCATTGGTTGTCTGCGTATATGCGAGCCTCGCAACTCCCCCATTTTCCAGATTCTGAATAATCCGGTTTGCATTTCTCACCGTACTTCCCATACGTTCGGCAAGCTCGTGCGTTGTAATCTTATTTGAACCGGCAGCATGCATACTGGCAAGGACTTTCTTGATCGTAACCGGTGAAAGATTACACTGCTTTGCAATCTTTCCAAGATTCTGCACATACTGATTCTGGATCACTCTCCGGTCGGATGAACCCAGAGGTCCGATCATATCTCCGTTTTCATTCTGGATAAAACTTTTTCCAAACTGAACAGCCTCTTTGCGGGCATTTACAGAATTACGGATCGCATTGTCAAAATTTGCCCCGATTCCGTATCCAACAGCACATTCAAAATGCAGTTTGCCGGTGAGAAATTCATTCAGTTCGCAGACCTTGTTATTGTGCGTAATATGCTGCAGCATTTCCACAGTGGTCAGGGCACTGCAGTGATTATCCACTTTCTGAGGAATACAGTTCATCAGATTCTTTTTAAAGAAATCTTCCATACAGACATAGATCTGATGGATATTTTCCGGTGTGTTATCTGTCGAACTATGGGGAGATACATTGATGATAACCGGAAGGTTGGAACGCATGTGCTCCAGCTCGATCGTGGACAGAAGTTCATTTGCAAGATCCCGGATATGGCTGACACTTGGCAGCGGATAGATCGTCGGGATCCCGTGCGCACGAAGCTCCGGCAGGATATTACTGTACTGACAGAGAACCATATCCATTTCATTGTTGTTCCACATACGGATCAGCTCTGAAAGGACATGATTTTCAATCGTACTGATACTGGTGTGGGTCAGTGCCTTGGTCCAGTTGTTAATATGTGGTGGAACTGTATCAATGTCCAGCTCCTTAAGGAAAGCGGTTGCAGTACAGCCGCCATCGATCGGAATCAGGAAATCCAGAATAATCCGGTCCATATCCAGATCCCGGTTGGAAATCAGCAGATTCAAAAGAGCACGGTACAGACCGGCTATATCAATTTCAAAGGATACAATCGGACGGTTATAAGCGTGCGCAGTTGACTCAATGGCAGCTTTTGCGATCTTACCACTGATAAGAAATCCGTCAGTGTCCCCGGCGTAAGAATCGTAAACTTCTGATATTGTGTCAAATTTGTTGTAGGAAACCACCTGGATGTCGCAGTTTAGTTTTAGTTCTGAGACGATCTGCGAGATAGGTTCCTTTAAGTACTGGCTGGTAATAGCCACAATTTTTCTTCTCATTTTCTTTCACCTCTCAAAAAGTATCATATAAAATTATCTTCCATAAATCAACCATAATATTCTGAAAATTAAAAAAATAACGATTAAATAGGTAAAAACAACGAAAATCAAGAATATTCTGTAATATTATTGACTAAAATTTTAGAAGTTGGTATTATGTAATCATGATAACTATTCTGTAAATGTTCCAAAAACTAATAAAAATGTTCTGTAAATATTCTAAAAGTAGAACAGTATTTTTAATGTAAATGGCAGGAACAAAGTTAAAGGAGGGCTTAGTATGAATTACTATGAAAGAGCATTGGAATTAAAGGATGAAACAATTGCAAACCGCAGACACATCCACAAAAATGCTGAAACTGGTCTGGATCTTCCAAAGACCAAAGCTTATGTTATGGAAAAGCTGACAGAATACGGACTTGAGCCGAAGGATTGTGGCTACGGGGTAACAGCTACACTCGGCAAAGGGGGAAAGGTTCTTCTTCTGAGAGCAGATATGGATGCACTTCCGATGCCGGAAGAAAGCGGAGAAGAATTTGCATGTCCTACAGGAAAAGAAGCACATACATGCGGACATGATTTCCACGCTGCAATGCTTCTTACAGCAGCAAAGATGCTGAAAGAAAAAGAAGATACACTGGAAGGAACTATCAAATTCATGTTCCAGCCGGCAGAAGAGACTTTTGAAGGAAGCAAGAATATGATCGAGAATGGTATTCTTGAGAATCCTCCGGTTGATGCAGCACTTGCATACCATGTATCACCGGGAAAAATGCCAATCGGACTTTTTATGTACAATGATAAGGATACGATGATGTATTCTGTAGATGGATTTAAGATCACCATCCATGGAAAAGGATCCCATGGTGCTTATCCACATGTAGGAGTTGACCCGATCAACATCGGAGTTCATATCCATCTTGCATTGCAGGAACTGATCGCAAGAGAAAGTGATCCGACACATTCTTGTGTACTTACAATCGGACAGTTTGCAGGCGGAACTGCAGCAAACATCATTCCTGAGACCGCTGTTCTCCAGGGAACGATCCGTACCAACAAGCCGGAAGCAAGAGAACTTCTGGTCCGCAGAATGAAAGAAGTCGCTGAAAAGACAGCAGCTGTATATAACGGAACCGTTGATATTGAGATGATCTCAGAAGTTCCTCCGCTGATCTGCAATCCGAAGCTTACCGACGAAGTGGTTGGATATATGCAGGAGCTTGGAATTCCGGGACTCACACCATATCCGGGAATTTCTGCAAGTGCTTCTGAAGATTTCGCAGTGATCGCTGAAAAGGTTCCAAGTACATTTATGTATCTGTCAGCAGGATATCTGGATGAAAGAGGACAGTATCCGGCACATCATCCGAAAGCACAGTTTAATGAGGATGTTTGCCCGATCGGAGCAGCTTGTCTTGCACATTGCGCTTCACAGTGGCTTAAAAATAACAAATAGAGAGTAAAGGTTTCTTTAGGAACAGGAGGAGAAAAATATGAGTAAAGAACAGCAGGCTCAGGTACAGCCACAGGTTGCGATTCCGCTTCCGAAGGCAAAGAAAAACTTGGTTCAGATCGGATGTATCTGCATGATGCTTTCTGTAGCAATGTATGGACTGGTATTTGCAACGTTAACAGCACCTATCCTTGAAAAAGTTGATGCGATGGGATATGTAGGACTCTTCTCTATCGTAGGTGCGATCGGTGTATCGATTATGACTCCGATCGGAGGAAAATTAGGTGACCTTATTGGTAGAAGAAACATTGTAGTGATTCCTGGAATTATCTGTGCACTTGCAGGTTTTGCATTTGCATTTGTGAGATCTCTGATTCCACTGATGATCCTCAGACTGATTGTCAGCCTTGCACAGGGCGCATTTACAGCAGCACCATACATTATCGCAGGTCTTATCAATGAAAGAAAAGATGTACCAAAGGCAATGGGTATGCTTGCAACCGCAATCGCTGTTGGTGGATTTGGAGGAAGTATCATCGCAGGTATTTTAACAGATATGGGATTATTGACTGTGGCAATCCTTATGCCGGCAATTCCACTTATTCTTGGTATAGTACTGATTGGAATGAACATGCCGAATCAGAAAAGAGAAGGAAAGGTTACGATTGATGTTCCGGGGATGATCGCACTCATCATATCACTTTGCGGAATTCTGCTTGCACTGAACTTTGGATCTTCTATGGGATGGACAAATCCAATGATTCTTGCAGGTCTTGTAATTGGTATCATTGCTCTTATTGCACTTGTTAAGATTGAAAATAAAGCTGCAGAGCCGTTGATTCCAATGAAATTATTTAAAAATAAAAACTACACAGTACTCCTTATTGTAGGATTTATCTGCTATTTCTATCAGAATGCCATGAACTATTATGCACCGATCGGTGCCATGCAGGTTATGGGAGCATCCACGAGTGCAGCAGGTGCACTGCAGATGCCTCGTACACTGATTACAATCATTCTTCCTACTATCGCAGGTGCATGGGTAGGAAAGAAAGCTGCCAATGCATGGAAAGCAATGGTAATTGGTACAAGTCTTGCAATGATCCCGATGGCTGTGATGGCGTTGGTAACAAATTCAGGTGCTTCGATCATGATTTATTTTGTAGCACTTGCAGTTACAGGTATTGCTGAAAGCTTCCGTGCTGTATCCATTACGCCAACAGCACAGGCAATGCTGGCACCGGAAGATATGGGAATCGGAACTTCTCTGGTTAACTTCGCAAACTCACTTTCAGGAACAATTGCAGTTGCAGTATTTGCAGTCGCATATAATGCAAGTACATCAGCTGATCCGACCAATGTAGCACTGATCCAGAATGGTGTAAAATCTGTATTCTGGACAGCAGCAGTCGTTACTCTGATTGGACTTCTTCTGGTAATCTTCATTGTAAAACCGGAGATGAGCAAGAAAGCAGCAGAAAGCAAATAGAATATTGAAATCCATGTGAACATGTGAATAAGAAGCCGGGGCGGATGTGAAAAAGCATCTGCCCCGGTTGTTATCTGGAGAAGTCTTTTATAGATCTGCCGGATACAGGGATGAGAATGGAAATGACATATGTTTCAGGTAAATGCAGATTGCATTTCAGAAAATCAAGAGTATAATAAGAAATAGTGAAAAGAAGAAAGGCAGACATATATCTGTCTTTTTATAATTATAGAGACAATTTTAAGGATATAAGAAATAATATGATTTACCGGAGGAAAAGAATGCTTGGAAACTATCTGGATGAAGTACGAAAAAAAGCACCATTGATACACAATATCACCAATTATGTGACGATCAATGATGTGGCAAATATGGTTCTTGCCTGCGGTGCAAGTCCGATTATGTCGGATGAGCCGACTGATATTGAAGAAATCACATCCATCTGTCAGGGACTGAATATCAATATGGGAATGCTGAATCCGCGTAAGATTGAAAGCATGCAAAAAGCAGGAAAGAAATCCAATGAACTGTATCATAAAGTACTGTTAGATCCGGTTGGAGCAGGATCGAGTTCGTTCCGAACAGAGGCGGCACTGAATCTGATACGTGATATTCAGTTTGATGTGATCCGGGGAAATATTTCTGAGATCAAGACCTTAGCAGCAGGACATGGTACAACGAGTGGTGTGGATGCAGACGAGGCAGATACACTGACGGAGCAGAATCTGGAGAAAATGATTCCGTTTATAAAGGAGTTTTCCAGAAGGACAGGTTCCGTGATTGCTGTGACTGGAGGAATAGACCTTGTAAGTGATGCAAAGAGGTGCTTTGTGATCCGGAACGGTCGTCCGGAGATGGGACGGATCACCGGAACCGGGTGTCAGCTTTCCGGGATGATGACGGCATTCCTTGCGGCGAATCCGGAGAATAATCTGGAAGCAGCGGCAGCAGCGGTCTGTGCCATGGGGCTTGCCGGTGAGACTGGCTGGAAATATATGCAGCCGGGAGATGGAAACGCAACCTACCGTAATCGGATCATCGATGCGATTTATAATATGGAAGGAAAAGAATTGGAAGAAGGTGCAAAATATGAGATTAGATAAGAAAGATATGGTTCTGTATGCGGTAACAGACCGCCACTGGCTGAATGGAGAAAGCCTGTACAGCCAGGTGGAAAAAGCGCTGAAAGGCGGGGTTACATTTATCCAGCTCAGGGAAAAAAATCTGGGTGAGGAAGAGTTTCTGGCAGAAGCAAAAGAGATTGCCAGGCTCTGTAAATCCTACCATGTACCATTTGTGATCAATGACAATGTTGAGATTGCAAAGAAGGTAGATGCCGATGGTGTGCATGTGGGGCAGAGCGATATGGAAGCTCTTGATGTGCGGAAAACACTGGGCGAGGACAAGATCATCGGTGTTACGGCAAAGACGGTCGAGCAGGCGCTAAAGGCGCAGGCACATGGAGCCGATTATCTGGGAGTCGGTGCAGTCTTTGGCACGACATCAAAGGCAGATGCAACAAAGCTGGATCATAAGGTTTTAAAGGAAATCTGCGAGACGGTGGACATTCCGGTTGTGGCAATTGGGGGAATCACGGAAGAGAATGTGACAGAGCTTGCCGGAAACGGAATCTGCGGAGTTGCCGTGATCAGTGCAGTTTTCGGACAGCCGGATATTGAGCAGGCTACAAAAGAATTAAAAGAGAAAGTAGAGGGTATGTTGAAATGATTTTGTTTACTAGCGATTACACAGAAGGGGCACATCCGAGAATTATCGAGAAGCTTGCCGAGACCAATATGGAGCAGACAGTAGGATATGGGGAAGATCCTTACTGTGAAGAAGCGAGAGAAGCAATTAAGAAGGTGTGTGAAGCACCGGAGGCAGATGTTCATTTTCTGGTGGGAGGAACCCAGACGAATTTTACAGTAATTTCTTCTATTCTGCGTCCATTTCAGGGAGTGATCTGTGCAGATAGCGGACATATCAATGTCCATGAGACAGGAGCTGTAGAAGCGACCGGACACAAAGTTCTGGCACTTCCTTCAAAGGAAGGAAAAATCACAGGACAGCAGATCAAGGAATATTACGACCTGCACTGGAGTGATGAGTCTCGTGAACATATTGTACAGCCAAAGATGGTTTATATTTCACATCCGACAGAGGTAGGAACATTGTATACAAAAGCAGAGCTTGAAGATATTTCTTCTATTTGTAAGGAATGTGGACTTTATCTTTTCCTGGATGGGGCAAGAATGGGTTATGGGCTGATGGCACCGGGAACCGATGTGACACTTCCGGATATTGCAAAGTGTTGTGATGTATTCTATATTGGAGGAACAAAGGTCGGTGCATTGTTCGGAGAAGCTGTGGTAATCACAAATCCATGTCTAAAGCAAGATTTTCGTTACTGCATTAAACAGAAAGGTGGAATGCTTGCAAAAGGAAGACTGCTTGGCGTTCAGTTCCTGGAGCTTTTTAAAGATGGTCTTTATTTTGAAATCTCCAAACATGCGATTGATATGGCAATGCTTTTGAAAGACGGACTGAAGGAAAAAGGATATGAATTCTTCATGGACAGCAATACCAACCAGCAGTTCATTATTGTGGAAGATGCCAAATTGCAGGAAATCCGTCAAAAATATGGCGTAACTTATCAGGAAAGGTACGATGAGACCCATAGTGTGATCCGATTATGCACTTCCTGGGCGACAAAAGAGGAAAATGTGAAGGCATTCCTGCAAGATATGTAATTTGTGAAAAATTGAATAAAGCTTTACAGGTAAGGCAGATATGGTAAATGATAAGGACTTTTTTGCACAGAAAATAGCAGAAGAGTCCTTTTTTGATTTTCGTGGTGTTTTAATATGAGAAAATAATAATTAGGCATTTAATTATTTGTTTGTGAAAAATATTATAAAAATATAAATTATTGAGAATAAATGTTGACTTATATGTGTGATACGCATAAAATAACGATTAGACTTCTAATGAATAGACATCTAATTAAATTGCGGGAGGTGAAAGGGTGAAGTCGGATAAATTTGAGTGTGGGGATTTTACCAGGGAGAATATGCCGGTACAACTTCTTCTTGCACAGGTCGGACATATGTATAAATGGTATGTGACGAACCAGATGAAGGATACAGAGCTGAAAGCCGGACAGGCAGGAATTCTTGCAATATTGCAGATGGTAGGACCGATGTCACAGAGAGAGCTTGCAGATCATATTCATATTACGCCGCCATCGGTGCATGTAGCAGTTCAGAAACTGGAAAAGCTCGGATATATTAGAAAAGAGCAGGACGAAAAAGACCAGCGGATGACAAGGATCCATCTGACAGAACGTGGAGAGAAGATTCTTGGCAACATGCATGAGATTCTCCGAAGCACGGAAGATACACTCCTGAAGAATATGAGCACAGAAGAGAAAATACTGTGCAGAAGACTGCTTTTACAGATGAGTGACAATCTTTTCCAGGAAAAAGAATTCCGTGATATGCCATGTAAAAACCCATTTGAGGAATAAAAATAGTTACTAAGAAAGGAAATAATTGCTATATGAGAAAGTTATTCAAACATTTGAAGCCTTATGCAGCAACTATAGTAGCGATTGTTGTTATCCTGATCGTTCAGGCGTACTGCGATCTGTCATTGCCTTCTTATACTTCAGACATTGTCAATGTCGGAATCCAGCAAGGAGGAATTGATGAGAAGATTCCGGATGCAATCGCAGAGGAAGAGATGAATAAGCTGTTGCTTTTTGTGGCAGAAGAAGACCAGCAGACAGTGCTGGATGCATATGAGAAAAAGGAATCCGATTCGGGTTATAAGTATGATGGAGCAATTTATGTTCTGAAGGATTCCGTGAAAAAAGACGAAGAAAAGTCAGGAAAGGTATTTGACATCCTTGGAAAGCCGATGCTTCTGACTTATGGATTTGAATCTGGAAGTGATACAACAAAGAAAATGGAAGAATCCATGAAAGAGAATATGATTTCTTCTATAAAGGAACAGGCTGAGAAACAGGCAGAGAGTATGCAGTCCCAGATGACAGATGAGCAGAAAGCAGCACTTGCGGCAAATCCGGAGCTTGCCAAGAAACAGCAGGATGAAATGCAGAAAAACATTGATGAACAGGTGAAAAAGATCGAAAATGCAGATATTTTTGAGATCCTGAACATGATACCGGATGAACAGAGAGCAGACGTTATTGATAAAATATCAGAAAAAATGGACGATATGCCGGATACTATGCTGGAACAGTCAGCAACTTCATATATTAAAGAAACCTACAGTGTTCTGGACGTGAATACAGATAAGATCCAGAACAGATATATTTTAACAACTGGCGGTAAGATGCTTGCACTTGCATTTCTTGGAATGCTCGCAAGTGTTACCGTAGGACTTCTTGCTTCCAGAGTGGCAGCAAGTACGGGACGTGATCTGAGAGGAAAGGTATTTAAAAAAGTTGTTGGATTTTCCAATGCAGAATTTGACCATTTTTCAACCGCATCCCTGATCACAAGAAGTACCAATGATATCCAGCAGATCCAGATGCTTGCAGTTATGCTTCTGAGAATGGTTATGTATGCACCGATCATGGCAATCGGAGGAGTTTTCAAGGTTCTTCATACGAATGTCAGCATGTCATGGATCATCGTACTTGGGGTAATCCTGATCGTGATGGTTGTTGCTGTATTATTTATTGTAGCAATACCAAAATTCAAGATTCTGCAGAACCTGGTTGACAGACTGAACCTTGTTACTCGTGAGATCCTTACCGGACTTCCGGTTATCCGTGCATTCAGTACGGAAAAGCATGAAGAAGAACGATTTGATAAAGCGAACAGAGATCTGACAAGAACCAACTTATTTGTAAACCGTGCCATGACATTTATGATGCCGATGATGATGCTGATCATGAATGGAATTACTGTGCTGATCGTATGGAGCGGTGCACATGGTGTCAGTGACGGGCAGATGCAGGTTGGTGATATGATGGCATTTATCCAGTATACAATGCAGATCATCATGTCCTTCCTTATGATCTGCATGGTTTCCATTATGCTTCCAAGAGCAGCCGTTGCAGCAGAACGTGTGGATGAGATCCTGACAAGCAGGACAGCGATCGAAGATCCGAAAACACCGGAAAAACTGGAAGAATCCAGAAAAGGCGAAGTAAAATTTGACCACGTATCCTTCCGTTATCCTGGAGCAGAAGAGGACGTACTTCATGATATCAGCTTTACAGCAAAACCGGGACAGACAACGGCGATCATCGGAAGTACCGGTAGTGGTAAATCTACGATGATCAACCTGATTCCAAGATTCTACGATGTAACAGAAGGTACGATCACATTGGATGGAAAAGATATCCGCACCATTTCCCAGCATGATCTGCGGGATGAGCTTGGATACGTTCCACAGAAAAGTGTACTTTTCTCAGGAACAATTGAGTCCAATATTCTGTACGGCAATCCGGATGGTTCCGAAGCTGAGATGAAGAAAGCAGCGGAAATTGCACAGGCAACCGAATTTATCGAAGAAAAACATAAGAAATATAACAGCCCGATCGCGCAGGGAGGATCCAATGTATCCGGAGGTCAGAAGCAGCGTCTGTCCATTGCACGTGCGATCGCAAAAAATCCGAAGGTTTATATTTTTGACGACAGTTTTTCAGCACTGGATTATAAGACGGACGTGGCACTTCGTGCGGCGCTGAAAGAAAATACACAGGACAGTACAGTGATCATCGTAGCACAGAGAATCAGTACGATCTTGCATGCAGAGCAGATTATTGTCCTGGATGATGGAGAAGTTGCAGGAATCGGAACGCATAAAGAACTTCTGAAATCCTGTGAGGCTTATTATCAGATTGCTTCATCCCAGCTTTCAGAAACAGAGCTGGCAAGAGACTTGAATGATGAGACTGACGGAAAGGAGGAAGCATAGTATGAGTAATCAGCCAAGAAGAAGAGGACCTATGGGCGGTGGACATGGAAGAATGGGAACCGGCGAAAAAGCAAAAGACTTCAAAGGTACTATGAAGAAACTTTTTACTTACCTTAGTGAATATAAAATCGGTATTTTCTTTGTTATGATATTCGCAATCGGAAGTACAGTTTTCAATATCGTTGGTCCGAAGATTCTGGGAAAAGCGACAACGGAGATTTTCAAAGGTCTGGTTGGAAAAGTATCCGGAGGCAGTGGAATTGATTTTACAAAGATTGGTAAAATCCTGTTAACTTTATTGTGTCTGTACGTGATCAGCGCATGTTTCTCCTTTATCCAGGGATATATCATGACAGGCGTATCACAGAAGCTGACCTATCGCATGCGAAAAGAAATTTCTGAAAAGATCAATCGTATGCCGATGAATTATTTTGATACGACTACACACGGTGAGGTACTTTCCAGAGTAACCAATGACGTAGATACTCTGAGCCAGAGCCTGAACCAGAGTGCAACCCAGATGATCACATCCGTGACAACAATCATCGGTGTACTGATCATGATGCTCAGTATCAGTCCGCTGATGACCGTGATCGCACTTCTGATCCTGCCGGTATCTATGGTACTGATTTCTGTAATCGTAAAACACTCACAGAAATACTTCAAAAGCCAGCAGGAATATCTGGGACATATCAATGGTCAGGTAGAAGAAGTATATGGCGGACATAATATTGTCAAAGCATTCAATAAAGAAGAAGACGTGATCCGCGAATTTGATGAGACTAATGATATCCTGTTCCGTTCTGCATGGAAATCACAGTTCCTTTCCGGAATGATGATGCCAATCATGCAGTTTGTCGGAAACCTTGGATATGTAGGAGTTTCTATCTTAGGAGGTTACCTTGCAATCAAACAGACCATCGAAGTTGGAGATATCCAGTCCTTTATCCAGTATGTAAGATCCTTTACACAGCCGATCCAGCAGGTTGCACAGGTAGCAAACATGCTCCAGTCGACAGCTGCTGCATCAGAGAGGGTATTTGAATTTCTGGACGAAAAAGAAGAAGATCAGTTTGCTGAAAATCCAGTATCTGTAGAAGGATTACAGGGAAATGTAGAATTTGAACACGTACATTTCGGATACAATCCGGAGCATATCATCATCAATGATTTCTCTGCAAAAGTAAAAGAAGGACAGAAGATCGCCATCGTAGGACCGACCGGAGCAGGAAAGACAACCATGATCAAACTGCTGATGCGTTTCTATGATGTCAACAGCGGGGCAATCAAGATCGATGGACACAACATCAAAGACTTCAACCGGAGCGAACTCAGACAGATGTTCGGAATGGTACTTCAGGATACCTGGCTGTTCAGCGGAAGCATCGAAGATAATATCAAATATGGAAAACTCGATGCCACCCACGAAGAAGTCGTAGCAGCAGCCAAAGCTGCCCACGTACATCGTTTCGTCCAGACTCTTCCAAGCGGATACAACATGATTCTCAACGAAGAAGCCAGCAATGTATCTCAGGGTCAGAAACAGCTCCTCACGATCGCCAGAGCCATCCTGGCTGATCCAAAGATTCTGATCCTAGACGAAGCCACCAGCTCCGTAGACACCAGAACCGAAGTCCAGATCCAGAAAGCCATGGATAACCTCATGAAAGGCAGAACCAGCTTCGTAATCGCCCACCGACTTTCAACCATCAGAGATGCAGATCTTATACTGGTAATGAAAGACGGCGATATTATCGAGCAGGGGAACCATGAAGAACTACTTGAGAAGAATGGTTTCTACGCAGAACTGTATAATTCGCAGTTTGAAAACGCTACAAGCTGTGCATAAAAATGGAAAGATGCCAAAATCATGCTCGCATGATTTTTGGCATCTTTTTATTTTTATATAGAGCGCCAGCTCTCATTCGGATGATGCGACAGCATTAGCCGAATGCAGCACAGCGTATGTGTCGGGGCAAAAGAGTAGAGTGCATCATTCCACAAACTAATCAATCTCCAGCGGAACAGGAGCTTCAGCTCCGCTTCCCGCGCCTGTCTTGCGTTCCCTAAATTTAATTCAATTATTTTCCAACATCTCTAGCAACGCCGAATTTGTTGATTTATTTATGATTTCTGTAATTTTCAATCAACCAGATTAAAATAAACTGGACCCCATGTCAAGGACACAGTAAATTTTTTAGGTCAATTGGTTAAACAAC
>NZ_JAQEKS010000024.1:0-45358 GCF_027679115.1 Coprococcus sp. TM115-187
CCTATATTATTTCTAATATAAGAATCTAATTATTTTTCCTTAACTTAATGACATTGGGTAAAATGGGGGCATTTTTTTTGCAAAAAAACGGTAAAAAATAAATAGTTTTAAAATTGAAAATATTATAAATTGTAAAATTTACACACTTAAAATTATGTAAAAATAGCAAATAAATAAACTAAAAAAGGAGGAAAAATGAGAAAATTAGCTTTAGATGATGATGTTTTACTGAATATAGAGAAGCCTGCCCGCTACATCGGACACGAAGTCAACTCAGTCATGAAAGACAAGGATGCCGTGGAAATTCGATTTGCAATGTGTTTCCCGGAGGTGTATACTTTTTGATTTCTCTGATATATTACCAGATACCATATAATACCTTTAAATCCCATGTTTTCAAGGATTTTAGGACGTTATGGTATTACGTGGTATAAGATGGTATTGTTGTAAAACGGCAATTTTATGATTATTTTTTGTCAAATTTGTTGTAAAAAAATGGAACACCCTTTTTAAAATTCATAAACTATTCTCCGTGTATATTTATACATTTTAAATAAATTTCCGTTTTTATGATAAACAGGTTACTGACTAGATTTTATTTCGAAAAAAGCAATGTATACGCATCACCAGTTCTTTTTGGCATCCTATATTCTTTCAGGTACTTTTGTGCCACTTCTTCAAATCTACTTAATCGTTTGGCTATTTCAGAAAATGCGATTCCACGTTTCGCTAGGAAAGATACTCCACTTTTTGGGGTATGGTTTCATCTTTTTCTCTACCTTCTACCATAATGCTTGATTTAAAACCAGTCATATGTTCAAATTTTTCAAAATTCAGAACACTTAATCTTAATAAATTTTTTGTTTGAAAGAGAAAAAGATAAAAAGGTAATGTTTATGGGTGATTTAAACATTTATTAAAAAGAAATTAAATGATCATCGAATGCTTGTTGTAGATATTGAGGAGAACGATATAAGAGAAAACGATTACAAGGATAGAGAAAGAAGAATGTTGTACAGTGTGAGGAGAAGTATGTTTCCTGATGGAGGAGAAATCTATACCATTGAAGAAGTTAAAAGATTATTTGAAGAGGAAGGTGTGTATCCGAAAAATTTTGAAGATGCATTGAGCAAATGTATAGAAAAAGGATGGATTATAGATTGTGGAAATGGTAATTATACTAGGTAAATTATAATGATATCAAATATATCTTCAGAGAGCCAAACGGCTCTCTTTTTTTCGAAAATCAAAAGTTGTAACGGTTTATACACAATCTAATTATGTATAAATATAACATAGCAGACGGGAATCGCCAAATTCAAGAGGTTGATATTCCTCCATTTGCCCCTCCGCTGAAAGCTTACAAGTAGAATATAATAGAATCAGGATCAAGAAAGAAAGGATAAGGAAATGGTAGTTTTTGACAGTTGGAAATTCAGAGAAATATTGAAAAGCATAGTAGAGAAAAAGGAACTTAATGGAGATAGGATATCTTCTAAACAACAGTTATATGTGCAGATAGGTGAAGAACTGCATGTATCACCGGAAACGGTTAAATATTGGCAGAGAGATAAATCCAGTGGACCGGATTCTAGAACACCAGAACTTTTGGATGAATTGGAGAGTTATTTGGGATATCCGAAAGGTGCTTTGCAAAAGGAGATAAAGATAGAGGAAGAAAAAACGGAGGATAAGAGAATGGATAAAGTAAGTGAATTTCAGAAAAATCAGATCATGGAGATTTACGAGGCTTTAAAAAGTTTTGTAAGCGAGATGGCTATAGAGAATGAAGATGAATACTACAGGATCCGAGCTGTCATAGAAAGAAAGCAACTGGTTCTTCCGGATACAATATTTAATACGATACTGCAGTTTATGGATAATGTCGTTGAAGAATATGTTTTTGATGCGGAGAGACCAGCTTTTACCGAAGAAGAAGCAGAATATGGGAATAGTGTGATGAACATAAAAACAGATGCAGCGTTTAATAAGCTGATGAGTCATTTCTTAGAAAGACTCCAGGAGTTGGATGAAAAAATAGACCAATTCGCGGAACAAGAACTGCGAGCGTATCTTTTAGGATAATATTTTCGAAAGGATCGATTTATGCGGATTAAAAGCAGAGCCATATTATACAATCTCACCATAAAAGGCAGAAAGAGTCATTGGTGATGTATTTCAGACATCGGATAATGGACTTTAATCCGCAAGGGATAGGAGAGTAGTAAATCAGAATCAATAAGGAGACAACATGGGATTTAAACATTATAAATTTCAACCAAATGAGTATGTGCTTGTGATGAAGAACGGGAAAGTTATAAAGCAGGGAATTGGATTATCATTTTTTGTAACACACTTAACACAGGAATGTCAGTGGTTCCTACAGTGTCATTTGACACATTCTTTGCTTTCGATGATGTGTTGACATCGGATTTTCAGAGAATCAATATACAGGGTGATATTTCTTACATTATTCGTGATTACGAAAAGGTAGCTGGAATGATTGATTTTTCGTACACAAGTGAATCAGGGTATGAAGGGAAAAAAGTTGAAGCAAAGCAGGTGATGGGAAAGCGAATAACAAACTTAGAAAAGACATCTGTTTCTAAGTTTGTTAATGCAAGAGATGTGAAGGCGGTAATTCATGCACAGGAGAAATTAGCAGCATTTTTGTCTGAAGAAATGACCTCCAACGAAGCCATTAAAGAGTTAGGATTGGAAGTTGTAACCGTATCCATTTTGGCTGTATCTCCTTCATTGGAAACTCAAAAAGCTCTGGAGTCAGCTACAAGAGAACAAATCCTTCAACAACAGGATAATGCGATTTATAAGAGAAGAAATGCGGCGATAGAACAGGAACGAATTGTTAAGGAAAATGAGTTGAATACAGAAATAAAAGTTGCGGAGAAAGAGCATGAAAATCAAATGCTAAGGCAAAAAAATGCTTTGGAAGAGGTTGAGCTTAAAAGTAAGTTAAGAAAAGAGCAAGCGGACACTAAAGCATACGCCAATGAAGTTGTACTTAAAGCATTGGAATCAGTGGATAAGGAAGTTCTTCTTGTCATTCTTTTATCCGGTATGGACAGTAAAACACTGATTGCAAAGGCATTTAACAGTCTTGTGGAAAACACGGATAAAATCGGAAATTTGAATATTTCGCCTGATCTTCTGGAGACATTGACATCTTCGGGTGTTACTACAAGTAATTAAGTATATAATCTGGGTGATTCTAATCAGGAAATTGCCCGGTAATGGAGAGCAAATGGATAGAAATGCAAATAAAATTGTGATTGTGACGCAGAAGAGTCGCCTTCAAGAGCTCTTGTACAAGTATAATACATATCGTTATTGCTGTCGGAAGAGATGGTCTGGTATGCAATACGGTGAAGTATTTGAGCGGACAAAAGTTAATCGGAGTCAATCCTGATCCTGCAAGGTGGGATGGAATCCTCCTTCCGTTTGAGGCGGGAGAATTGGAGAAGATTATCCCCCAAACGATAACTAGTGACTGTGATGTGAAAAATGTTACCATGGCAAAGGCTGTGACCAATGATGGTCAGAAAATGCTTGCTGTGAATGATTTTTTTATCGGTCCCAAATCTCATACATCAGCACGATATGACTTAACCACACGCCATACTTTGGGGCGTGTCATAACAGAAACACAGTCTTCATCCGGTATAATAGTTTCTACAGGAATTGGGCAGACCGGATGGTACAAGTCAGTAATGGCACAGGCAAAGACTGCATGTGGATTGTTTGGTTATGATGGTAGTGGTGATTATGAAAAGATTGGATGGGATGAGAAAAAGTTAAGTTTTGTTGTTAGAGAGCCATTTCCTTCAAATACAACAGATGCCACTGTTGTATTTGAAACGATTGGTGAAGGAGATCCGTTCCGGGTATTATCTAAAATGCCTGAAAATTGAATAATCTTCTCTGACGGAATGGAGGAAGACGCGATTGAGTTTAATTCTGGAGTAGAAGTAAATATTGGAATGTCGGAATGGAAAGGGTGTCTGGTGAGATAGATGGCAGAAGTATATGATGTAACGAGGGATGTTTTAGTTGAAGATTTAGTTTTTATAGCCATAAATAAGGAAAACGGGATAACAATAGAAGTTCCTTTTTGCTATTTATATCCCTATGAAAGGGAAGTCGTGGATATTTGTCTTGATTGTTTTGCATATCGTCGAGATGACAGGAACAATTTGCCTGTGGGAATTTATGATAATGATTTTATTTGGAGATTAAAAAGAATAGACGAAGAACCCTCGGACATAAAACCGATCAAGTTCATTTCGGCTTATCATACGAAGGAATACTGTTTGGTAATAGAAACGACAGCAGACAAGAGAGAATATGATTTTCATAGATTACATAAGTATTACTCAGAGTGCAGTTTTGAAAGTTTTACGATTAAAGAATATTTTATTATATTCGAACATGGACCATAGATCAGATATTCGGATTTGCATAGGTATACCTAGTTATATGGATGAAGATGTGTAATTGAACCGTTTATTAACTATTCAGGAAACCGGAGATTCTTAACATTGTCAGTGTAAAATTAAAAATAGGGTAGTGATTTTTGCGTAAAATGCAGATGGCCATGGATTCTAAAGGTTATCTGCATTTTTTATGCCATAGCTTATTGCGATAAAGATGTCTTATCCGTATATTAAAAATTTAATTAAGATGCTTTGTCTAATAAATTTTTGCAGTAAATTTACGGTTCTGGGATTAAAGAATGGATTACGCCTGGAAAATATAGTATAATTTGTATTAGAAATTTTGGGATATATACTGAGCTAGACAGAAAATGCAATATCATTATAGTATAGCACCATAATCTGAGAAATGTGAAATATATAAGAATATCAAAAAGAGAGAGGTTGATAAAATGACATTAGAACAATATATGAGAGAACTATGGCTAATGGATAAACAGTATGGGCAAGAGATAGAATTATATCCACTAATTAATATGCTTTTGAGAGAATATGCAAAAACGGAAGAACTTTCGATACGTGATGTTCATAATGGTCGGAAAACTGTAAAACGAGATCATAGGAAATATATAGATGGATTTGGAAGTTTTCCAGATCTTGCGATTTTTGATGAAAATTTTCCAGAGGGACAGGAACCTAAAAATGGTGAAGAGGGAGAAAATACAATTTTGAAAAATATATATGGTTGTGTGGAAGTAAAGCCCATAGGTTCAAAACTCATAGAATGCTTAGACCACAACACAATGAAAATAGGTTATAAGGAAGAAGAGGAAGACTATTATGTTCAAATAGACACGAAGAAAAGGATTTTATTGAATGGATCGAATGGGGGAGCGACTCTAGCAGGTCAATTATTGGGAGAGATATTATGGTATGGAAAAGTCCTATATACAAATGGATTGATATGGAAATATTATGAACTTAAAGACACAGAAAATAAAATTAATCCCATACGGGAAAGCTGGATTAGGACTGATGAAGAGAGGGGTGCTATTCCCAAAAAAGGAACGGAAGAGGATAAAAAGTGGAAGGTAGAGCGAAAAACATGGATTTTTAAACAGTGTTTTGAACAGTGTAAAAAGAATAATTTGGAGATTACAATTACATCAGAGGAAATCGGAAATTTAACAGATATATATCAGAAAATCAAAAAGGAAAATAAAGAAAAGTTTGAGCAAGAGTGGAAAGCTCTTAAGGATAAAAAAGGGGTTGAGCAAAGGTGGAATGACTTCAAAGAAAAACTCAAAAATATTGAGTGGAATGAGGATGTATTCACTAATGCTGAGACTAAAAATCCCAATTAACCAAAGAGGAGTAATATCATGCCAGACATTAAACAAAAAATTATAACGATTGATGCCCAGGCTTTTTTCAACTTTTGTCCAAAGAAGCCAGGTCAAGAAAAAGAACGGTTCAAGCTTTATCTTGGGAATTATTCGTTGCGAAGATATGTCGCAAAACAGGAAGACGAACGAGAAGACTGTGCGCTATTTTATCAATTCTGCAAAGAAATAGAATCTGTATGGTGTGATAAAGAGAAACAACCTTTTAAACTTACAGATAAAACATTATATGACAAGTTAGTGATTGTAGATTTTGGTAAAATATTTCAGCCACTTGATAAGGAGAATTCTGGGGCATGGAAGATAGAGAACCAAAAAGCTTTGCTAGACGATTCAAAAGATCTTATAGAAAATGGATTTGATATGTATTTTGAATGGGGTGAAAATCCGGTCCATATGGTTGCTTTTGATAAGAGTGGAAGCATGAGCCGGAATAGTCGTATTTCGTTTATTGATGAAGATTTTTATGAAGGATTGAATACGCGTCTCAACTTAGGAATGGATTTTTCAAAGATACCGGTAATTGAAAGTAAATATTATGCATACAGAGGTTTATATCTTTCTTCTTCTAAAAGAGTTAAACATCCAAAGTTTGTGATAAATCCGGATACTATTATAATAATAAAGGATGTACGAACAAAGAAAGACAACCCGGAAAAGCCGGTTACAAGTTATAATTATGATAAAAATATTCCATTAGCAACTACAGAAATTAAAGTGGTAAAAGATGCAGATTTTAGGGAAGTGTTGCAATGCAATTTTCAGAAACCTCAAATAAAAGATTTTGAGTATGTGGATATCCCATTCGATGGTTCTGGTTTTATTACGCCAAAATATGCTTCTTACATTAATGAAGCATTGAACATAAAAGGAGCCACTTCTTTTCAGATTAGGTTACCGTTCATGAAGGGAATGCTTCATGAAGTGGATGTGCATGAGTTTTTAGAGACTTATAACGGAAAAAAAGGTGAACAGTTGTATGTAGATGCTTTTGGTATAAAGAGAGATTTGAGCAAGGCTCATATTTTTATCACAGAAAGTATGTTTAAATGTATGAAATGGATTCAACAGTATTTGGATAGTGCATCTGATAAAGCTGCTAATATGGATCCGATGGTATTCTATTGTGATGCAATGGAAAAATATGATCATGCATTGTATATTTCAGGAACAAATTTACCTTACGGGAACTCCAAATATACACATCTGAGCTATCAGATGATCAATACACTGCATTTTACGGAAGAGCAATTTAAAAGGATTGTAGGAAGACATTGTTTTTTTATAGAAAATCCTATCGAGTATCTGAAAGATTGCGAAGAAATGACAGTAGATGATGATAACAATATCCAAGAGGAGGATAGTGATAAACAGAAGAAAGAGGAGGAAACGATAGTTGCAAGACAGATACCTAACTGGAAACGGGCGTTATTTAAGAATTCTGCTTTAAAAAGCGACGGATATATAAAATCGCAATTAAAAAATGTACAGAAAGGACTTTTAACAAAGCTGGCAACAGGAAAAATAGTTGTGGAAGGACAGAATCGATATCTATGCAGAGATTTATTGCCATTGCTTGCGAGTCTACTGGAGAATGAGAATGTTATATCCCAATTCTGGCAAAAATATGTATATTTGCGTTTTTACCTGCCTGTAGGTACACAGAGTGATTGTTGGAAAGATTTGAAGTTAAATTATGATTCTTATTATGCATTCTTTCGAAGTCCGCATTTGTCAAGAAATGAACAAGTAATAATGAAGCGTTTTGAAATGACTACAGAGGATTTATATGCAGATTGGGTCAACTATAACTCTTTCAAAGGACATGTTGAATTATATGATGAGTATTTTAAAAAGCTGACTGGTATTGTCATGGTTCCGAGGGGATCATCGGCTCCGCTATGTCTGGGAGGTGCCGATTTTGACGGGGATCTGGTCAATGTTGTGGCGAATCAGGATGTAGTAGAAGCGGTTGCATTTGGAGCATATGAGGCTGGAAATTATCTGGGTGATAGAACGAATAGATTAGTACCGTATTTTAAGCGAACACTTCCGGTTATTAAAATACCTACTTCTAAAGGAAATCCAGTCACAATTCAGAAGTATGTTCCGTTTTCTCATATCCAGAATACATTTTCTAATCGGATTGGACAAATATCCGATGCTGCAATTGCTATCGGGCAGATAGAATATGAGAGGAATCAGAAATTACCAAGCAAAGACGAATCAGGTTTGGTATTTACCTCAAATAGTTCCACATGTGCAAAATGTACGATATTAACAGGATTGGAGATTGATGCGGCTAAAAACGGTCAACATCCTGATTTGGACATTGTACTTAAAGCAGGGATTGACAAGAGTGCTTATATTTTATTTTTGAGAGACTTAGAAAAGTTGCGGGGAGAAGAAGAGTATAATCTTGATAATCTGTCAACAACTCGGAAAAATATTGAGGGAAAAAGATGTCTTTGTGTGTCTGCAAAAAATTGTAAAACAAAAGCTACGTTTGAAATTCAGGATGGTGGTACATATATCAACGAATTACCATTATATTTTGAAGAAGGACTAAAACGATATAAAAAGAAGAAAAAAACGAAAAAGGCACAGTTTTTCGAATATTCCCAAAAAAACTCAGACGGAGACAAGGAAAACATTGAAAGATTTAAATTAAAATGTCAAGGGATTTTTAATTCGTATCGGTTCTATGCAAACACGTTTTTACCAATCTTAAAGAATGAAAAGAAAGATACTTTTTATGCACCGAAGAATCTGCAAACAAACTTATTTGAAATATATGATGAAGAAAATGTAATAGAAATTCAAAGAACTGTGCTTCCACGTATAAAGGAAAAAATAGAAGGATGTTTAGATAAAGATAATACGATTGAAAAAATGAAAGATCGCTTGAATCAGAAGCAATGGTTATTACAACCAATGCAAAATAGAGGAAAAGCATTAGAACAGATTATAGGTAATGGATTTGATGCTCAAAGTTTGAAAAAAGAAGAACAGGAAGTTCTGTTTCATTTTGAACAACAGGGATATAAAACTTTATGGAATGTACTTACTTTAATAGAAGCTCCAAAAGTAACGCTGTTTGAGACTTTAAAAAAGAGAGTTGAAAAAAATAGAACAGAAATACAAGAGTTGGATAAATCATTAGAAAAAGATCTGGAAAGTATTGTTCAAGGATTTTATGAAAAAAATGAGACAGATCCGAAAAACAAATTATATGGGGTATGTCTTCAGAAACTTAAACAAATAGTGACGGGAACCAAGGAGTTGCCTTTGAAATTAAAAATTGCAACATTATATGAAATCACAAAGAAGTCAGAAGATTATGGCAGATTCTTTTGGGAAGTATTTGAATGGAAAGAGCTGGAACCATATATAGAAGAGGAAAAAGAAGATGTTAAATGAAATTTTAGAATTTAAAGCATATGTAGAGGATCCAGAATCTGATAGACCCAGAATTCAGCCTAAAATGTTAACTGAAAATTATGAAAGTGATGATTTGAATGGAATTGGAGGAATTCTTGTAATTCTTGCAAGAGGATTTATTTTTGGATTTGAAACAGAACAAAAGGTTTATAACGAAGAGGGACTTGTTCATGAGAACATCTTAAATGATACGAAGTATATTTTACTTCAATGGTGTGGAATTGATCTTAATGCTTCAGAATCCAAAGAAAAAACAATCAATAATAATTTGGAAAATCATAGACAGTGTATTTTAGAATGGCAAGAAACATATCCGAAAGCGAATGGATGGTTAAAAAAATATTGGCTGTACCATTGTCCGGAAAATAAGAAAGAACAGTGGGAAAAAGTCGAAAGCAAGTTAAACGATAAGTTATGCGGTGAGAATGAAGAATATAGTCAAAATCGAATCACATTAGCTTCAGTAATAGCAATTGCGTTGGAGCATGGTCCATTGCGGAAAAGATATATGATATTAAGAAAGGATACGTCTAAAAAGCTGGAAAAAGATCCAACGAAGCGTTTTGCGTATTTATATAGTAGGGTAAAGCCACATAAAGATGGATCAGGAAAAACTGTGCATGAACAAACACGGGAAAAGATATTAAAGAATATTGCAGCATATCTTATAAGTAAAGAATATCATCCGAAAAATCAAAAGTTTATTCGATTAGACAGAGGACGACTTATGGGGTGGTATGGGCTTGATGATTATAGATATGCCCGTGAAGCATGGTATAGGCCAAGGTTTATCTGGGAAGAAAAACAGATTATGGAGGCTCATAGTGGGGATAGAGGATGGAGCTTCATCAAATTATCTATAAACCAGGAGTTTCTGGAATATTTTGAATTTCAATTAATCAGCGAAGAACAGATTGATGATATAGACAAATCTAGATACTGGATTTTGGAAGATACAGGACATGGAACCAAGAGCTTAGAGTGTCTGGAATAGTATTAAATAATACCCCAAAGAAAATAGACAAAGGCAGAATATTAAATAATAGCCCAAAGAAAATAATTACAGAGAAAGATCAGATATACTTAACAGCTATCTGGTCTTTTTTATTGTCCTACATTCAGTGAAAGTTACTGATAATGGAGTAGGTTCTGTAGGTGGGAGCATTATTTTTAAACATAAAAGAAAAGAGGTGGCAAGAGATGTATAATGAAAATGAAGAAATTGAGAAAGAGTTGACATTATCGCAGTATATCGATGAACTTGATATTCCAGAAGAAGTCTTAGAAGATAATGTATTTGGATTGTAAAGAAAAAAACCAAAAGGACGATTTATGCATTTTTATAAATAGATTGCGGTGGATATTCTGGAGAATATAGAGATGTGCTTCTGATATCAGATAACGGAGCTTTGAATCGTCGGGTATAGGAAAGTAGTAAGTTAGAAGAAATAAGATGCAGCCACCTTTATGGTGGCTGTATTTTATTGGTTGCAAATGGAGAAAAAAAGATGGAGGGACGTTTTTATGGCACGAGTAGAAAAAAGATTTGGTGAACGTAATAATGATGATATTATCAGAGACATATTGAGAGAGTATTCAAGCAGGGAGAATCCGATAAGTGCAAAGAGCATCATTGATAAAGCAAAAAAAAGGGGAACCGAGATAGGTAGGACAGTAATAAAAGGTTTTGCAAATAGAATGGAAGCAGAAGAGTATCAGACAGAGGAAGAATGCGACGAAATTATAAAGAAGTGTCGGGGAGATGAACGAGAAATTATTTTTATTAAGAAAGGTCAAAATGGTAGGACGATAGGATACTGGATGATGGAAATGCTATCTGAAAGCGAATGGATGTTTTTGATGGATTCAGTGATTAATAGTAAGATTTTGACTCAGAAAGAAGCAGATAATCTCGCGAAAAGGATTACATTTCTGGCAGGTAAGAGATTTTCTGAATTAACTCAATATCGCCATCGCATGGAAAATCAGCCATACTTTGTTGGAGATGATGACATAGATGGAAAGGCTGGCTATATAGAAAGTCGTGTCTTAAAGCAGGTTTATTTGATAAGACAGGCAATCAAACAGGGGAAGAAGATAAAATTTAATCTCTGCGTGTATGATTATGGAAAGCAAACTATCAGGTTGGTCCCATGCGGGCGCCATGGAAAGGTACTTCCAGAAACGCCAGAGAAATATAAAGAAGATGTCCATAGAATTTGTTCACCATTTGATATCATATTCTCGAATGGGCGGTACTATATGGTGGGTGCAGATTTGGAAACGGAAAGACGCACAGATTTGCAATACAAATTATATAGAGTAGATTTAATGTCTGACGTTACTATTAATCGAGCAAAAGCTGTTACAAAAGAGGAGGCAGGTCTTTCGCAATTAAATGACCTCTTTGGATATAGAATGGAAACCCCCTATATGTTCGCGGGAAAAGTGGAGAGAGTAAGAATACGTGTGGATGCGGATCAGCTTACACAGATTGTGGATTGGTTCTCTGATTGCTTTAAGGTAGTGGGATATGATGCGGATGAAAGCAAGTATTATGATATAGAAATCAAAGTAAATCTTAACAGTTTCACTTTTTGGGTGTTGCAATATAGCGGATGCGTAGAGGTCCTTGACATTGGTGGGAAGGGCAAGAATTCCTATAGAAATAGAATCAAAGAAACACTGAGGAAAGCATTGGAAAAGTATGAGGAGAATTAGAGTCAAGCACATGTTGGCTCTCTTTTTTCTGAAAATTAAAAGTTGTGAAGTTTTATGAACAATTGGATTATGTATAAATATAGTATAGCAGATATAGATTCGCTATCTCAGGATGCTAATTTCAAACTGGAGAAGTTGGCCCTCTAGTTGCTCCTCTGGTGGAAATCTGCAAATACAATGACGGAATCAAGATAAGTCCAAAAGGGAGAAATAATTATGATTTATGCGGCTTATGCAGGAACAGGAAAAAGCTATTTTTGTCAAGAGAATCCAGAAGCAATTGATTTGATCTGTATGCCTTTCAAATACACCAATCTTTCAGAAGTATCTGGAAATATGGAATCTGACAGGGAAGGGGAACAGATAAAAGCGAATCCTAAGTTGACGCTTAGAAATTACTGGGTACTGTATTATTATTGGGCGATAAAATATTTGCTTTATTATTGCCCGGAAATACCTCTTGTAATACCGACTATCGATTTGATATTGGATTTTCTGGAAGCAGATCAAATACCATATACGCTTATATATCCGGATAAAAATTTAAAAGATGAGTATGAAAAGAGATATAAAAATCGTGGGAACACGGAGGAATTTCTGGACATATTTATTGGTCAATGGGAATTTAGAATAGAGGAATTAGAACAGAGAAATAGTCCTTTGACAAAGCATATAGTACTACAAGAAGGACAATACTTGTCGGATGTGATAAGTTGTGTGGATGGATGCGATGTATACAAGAATCAACAGATTGAAAAATTCAAGCAAAAGTTATATCAATTGCAAAATAACACATTAAAAGGAATCATAATAAAAGAGGAAGAAGTAAATCCTTTGAGTGATGATATGATTAGCGCAGTGCTTTATTTGAAGCCCATCTGTGATGATGATATCGTTACAGATTTCGTTTGGATTTCTTCGAAAAGACAAATGCATAAATTATTAGAACAATATAAGCATGATGATTTTCGTACAGTTCCAGAATTGATATTGTTAAAAATGTGTTATACAGAATCGGGTATCAGATGTAAAACAAGAATTGAAAGAAACGATTTGTGTAGATTTATAAACCAATCGATATAGTAAAATTTCAACATAAAAAGTAGAAAGGGGCACATGTTATGGAAAGCAGCATTATGGGATACAAAAAGAAAAAGAAAACCAGTATCAGGATGATGTCAGAAATCACTTCGTATTTAAAACAGCATAATTTGTATTTCAAAACAGATCAGTTGGAAGGGACGCCAAGGATAACGATGGTTTTTCAAAATTGTGACAGATGTCCAGATAATATTACAGAGGGATGTATCTGGTTCTATGAAGATTCAATGGAGGTTCGAGTTTACTATTCAAAATCAGGTGCAGAAATTTGTAAAAAATCAACGAAGATATACGAAGTGTGCAGACTATTAAATTTTATGAATGCAAGGATATGGATAGCTGTTTCGGACGGCATGGAAGGTGCACTATATAAATCGCAATGTTTAATATTACCAAGATTTTATATTACTGAAGATGAAATGCAAGATATTACATCGACAATGCTTATTCCATATACATATTTTGAGTTGGACATGTTGCAGATAGAAGATTTTATTACGGGAGCACTTCCAAGCCTGCTAGATTGTTTAAGCACACCGGTGTTCCTTTTGCTTGAAGGTAAGATAACCATAGATGAAGCTATTGATATGGTAAAATTAGAAGTCGTTGGAAAAGAGGTAGAATGTGGAATATATTAAAAATAAAAATATACAAATAACATTTACAATAAAAGAGGATTTGTATTTCCAGTTTAAGACATTTTGTAAGGCAGAAAAGAAAAATCCAGCAGCTGTTTTAAAAGAATTTATAAAAAAATATGTAGAGGAAAGAGAGAATGAAAATAATGAACAAGAAGAAAAGAATTATGTCGATTAATATGAATGATTTTGGCGGTAAGAACGAACATTTGATGAATCACCGGTATTTTAATAATCGAGATAGAAAATATCAGATTGATTGGAAGTATTGGGCGAAGCAAGTGAAGAAAGATGAGACATGGAACAGCCTGAAAGAATATATCTTGGATAAGCAACCGGATTTATTGGTTATTGAAGAAATGTTAATTAGCTGTTATGAAAGTATAGATTTTATAGGAGAATTGGAAGAAATAGGATATTCATATATTGAAGATTGTTTACCAGAGAGAGGAAACTATTCGTTAACTATGATTTTCTTTCGAGATGGAAACCCTAAATATATTCATTCACCTGGGAAATATCGGGAGAATAGGAGTGTGGTTTGTAAAGAGGATGATTTGCTGATATGTGGAAGCCACTTTCCATGTGAATCCGATGAGATATTTTTGAATCATATGGAAAATTTTGTGGTAGACAATCTGAATGATGATTTTTTACTTGTGGGAGATTTAAACGCAAATGATCAAACCCGGGGAAATAAGAAAATGATAAATAGATTACTTGATAAAGGAGCAGTGGATCTATGGATGATGTTCGGGAATGATGAAAATACACCAACAGAGGCACAATATCAGGGGAGATTGGATTATGCCATTGCATCTCCGTCTCTTGCAAAAAAGGTAAAGAATATTGAGATTGATCCGTTTTTGATGAATGCGGGTGTTACTGATCATGCAGCGATTATTGTAGATATAAATGAATAGTCTGGTGTCAGATAACTTGCGAACATTTATAATAGGGAGATGCATGAAGATATGGATAAAAAACAGATTATTGCGGTAGATTTTGATGGAACATTGTGTTTTTCTACTTGGCCAGATACAGGAGAACCAAATCAGCCTCTCATTGATTATTTGAAAATACATAAAAAGGCGGGGGATAAACTTATTCTTTGGACGTGTCGATCGGGAGTGATTTTGGATAAGGCACTTTCATGGTGTAGAGAAGTAGCAAAGCTTGAATTTGATGCAGTGAATGATAATGTGCCGGAAGTGATTGATTATTATGGAAATAATTCACGTAAGATTTTCTGTGATATTTATATTGACGATAAAGCCTGTGTACCGGATGAATTTTGTGGAAAGTGTAGAAAAATCCAATAATAAACTCTGGTAGGAGCATAAAATAAATCTGAAAAGCATTAGATGTGCTGATTTATAGAATGTTCAAAACGGTATAATCAGTCACAGATAAAAAGCTGATGCTATTTATAAAATCATGAAGGGAGCATTAGGTTGGAGAGATAACAAAAAAATGATTGAACTTTCAAATATGCCACGCCCATCACAACTCTATCGCCAGTAGAGATTGGGCGCATGGTCGTAAGAGGAATGAATGAGCAAATACAGAGGTTATTTCAAGAGGAGAACCTGTTAGAGTTCATCCGAACGGAGACGCAAGGATGGTGTTAGTTGACACCAAGAGTTTTTTATTCGGTCATGGCACTTTGAAAATATCGTTGCAGACTGAAAATCATCTTAACGGATGGTTGAGTGTAGTCATACATTTGTGAACGATTTGTTGATGTTTCGATAGGCAGCCTCGATGCAGAGGAAGAACGGTTGATGCCTCACCCGAAAGGTGATGATTTTACACAGCCGAAACCGATAACACATCAAGCCGCATGGGCGCTGCTGCATGAATGCCCGGATATATGTGAAAAGCATATATGGAATCAAATCACAAGTGAGTAGC
The DNA here is from genome assembly GCF_027679115.1 of Coprococcus sp. TM115-187. NCBI lineage: Bacteria > Bacillati > Bacillota > Clostridia > Lachnospirales > Lachnospiraceae > Coprococcus > Coprococcus sp. TM115-187. The sequence goes on from NZ_JAQEKS010000024.1 coordinate 15,670, forward strand.
TAAAGGCAAGATATCGCAACGGCGACCAGGCTTGTGGCTGGTGAAAGCTAGACAGGTCTACATCAGTAAGGATTCTGCCTGCAGTAGAGAAATCTATATGCAGGGTCCACAGAGTATAAGGCTTATCGACGGATAAGACAAGAGGGATACCTCGACAAGATATTCTGTGCTGACATTTGTAGCTGCAAAGGTATTTTTGAGGTCCTCGGGTAAGCGAGGGTATATTTGAGAGTTCAATTTTAAAAGACGTTTCTGTTTTTTATTTTAGTTGGATTGGTGGCAGAGGAAGGTGAAAAGAATTGGAGCGAAAATTTAGTTCAGACTTAGAAATACCCAAATATCTCAAATGGAAAGAAAATGATATATCTAAAGCTAATAAGAAGTCAAAACACAAGCATCAATATGAAGAATGTCTAATTAGATATAAATGGAATTGGGAAGAAAACAAAATTCATACATCACTTAACAGCTATTGTACTATCTGTGGGAAGATCAATAATAAAATGAAAAATTCTATTGTAATAGATTATATGCAAAAAGTAGATACACCAGTAGGAAAACGTTATTTACAGATTTCAGAGGATATATTATATGACACATATCATGACAGATTACCGGTATTCTTTGTAGAAGATATATGCAAAGATAAATATGTGAATTTAGGATAAGCGGGGATTATTTATGAATACAGGAAGAAAAATTGAAACAAAAAGATTAAACTTATTGCCAGGTGGAGCAGGTAATAAATGAAACGTATCAATCCTAAGATACTCTATTTTGACTGTGCATTTGATCTGATGGAGGAATGTCCTGAAAGTTATAAAGAAATCAGCAGAGGACTGACAGATATGAAATTCGCTTGTTATCCGGACAAGGAGATTATAGAAAACAGGAAAAAATATTTTGCGGAGATTAACCAGAAAAATGAAGAGAGCAACTTGAAATATAGTGAAACAAGAATTTTTTAAAATGAACTTTTGAATACGCTGACACTAGTTTTTCAAAATGATTTTAAAAAGTATCTTTAAGTGAAATATGTTTACTAATATTTGGAGGACAAAATGGTAAATAATTTTATTGATGAATTTATTCCATCAAAAGACACAAGAACTTATTTGCATAGCATTCATCATGAATTTACGGACTTGGAGAAAGCTACGATTGTAGCAAATCACATTATGATTTCTTACGAGAAAAAAGTAAAGTGGTTAAATAGTTTTAAGGAAGAAATATCTGATGACACATTGAAAGACAGAATATCAAAGGCGTTAGTTCGGATAAAAAAAGATAAGAAGTATTATAGAAAGTGTAATACTTCATTAGGAGCGTTGCCTTATAATGAATCGCTTTTTGATTTTGTATTTATTCCGCATGATTTCAGGCATGGTGACATTGTAAGATGTCTCTATGGTGGCTGGAATACAACCGTGTTTTTCGAGAAAGTAGGAATCATCCTCAGTTATTTTGATAAGGATTATGAGTTTTATAAAAATCTACGAGGAGATTATTCAGATGTTCAGGTTTGTGTAGATATAAAATTTGACGGGATAGCTTATCAGGGAGAGTTTGAACATGAACACATCAACCCAATATATATTGAGCGTATGACATTGAATGAAAAAGATGAAAGAATGGCGTATCTTAACTATCTAACAAATCTTTACAGTAAAAAGAATATTAGGATTGATGCTGAAAATAAGCCTGAATATGCAGGTGGTTCAGATGGCTTATTAGAACAGAAATATCTTGGCGAATATGTTCCGGTTCAAGATGATACTTCCGGTATTTGGTGTGTGCAGACAGGACACGGATTTGAAAGTGGAGATATTAATTATATTGCATCCGAGTTCTCAGGAACAGGTTTAATCTATCACTTTATGCATAATGGTGAGATGGATCATGTTCATGGATTCGAAAGTGTGTTGTATGAGATTTTGAAAGACCCGGAACACGTAGACATTGTGGCAGATTATGGTGAATACTCAGATCAGGAAGCTCAAATGGTGAAAGGGATAAAACGAGCAGCGGAATTTGTACAAGCACATCACAGACCTATGACCAATGATGCCTACGGTAAATAAGGTTATATGACCGCTTTTAGAAGTTCCAGAAGAAAAGGTGATTTGGATTGTGTATGACGAAACAGTACTTTGTATAGACGTAATGAAAATGGAAGTATCACAGGATCTATTTGGAGTATATTATATCAACAGGACGGACAGTTATCTTTTGATGAAGAATCCGGAAAGCAGGGAACGGGAATAGAAGTATATAATATTTTCTATAACCAGTATAGTAATCTAAGTGAACCTCTAGCGTATCCACCTCCGGATGGAGGCGATGAGCCAGTAACATTTTTTGATCCGGGTAGATTTTTCTGTTCATGCCAGGCTCTGGAATAGGCAAAGAAACGTATAGCCGATAGGAATAATTTTAATTTAAAATTGGAGAAATATATGACTTTTGAATTATTAGAAGCAATTATTGTGAAGAATAAGATCCCGAAGAACGTTTGTTTAGTAAATGACAGCGAAAACGATCTTTGTACAACAGATATGAATGGTATTCAATATTGTGAAAAGAGAAATGAAATCTGTTTTATGGAAGGAGAATGCATACATAAACCAGATCATGCGGAAAATGAGAATTGGAAAGTATTGTGGCCTATTTGTGATGAATGAAAGACAAAAGACTGTTAGAGGATTTGAAAAATGTATTTTTATGAAGTGTTTGGGAAATGTAATTTGGAAGTGGTTGTTCATGAGTTCTTGAAATGGGCTGTTGACTCACCGGATATAAATGTCACAGAAGAAGTGTGGATGAAGATAAGGAAATTAATATATGTCCCGTTATTAAGATGATCTATGAAGAAAAATCAATGTGTACATAACATCAATATCATTAAAAGAGATGAAGAAAACATAGGGGTAAAAAACGTATGAAATGTGGAAAATGTAAGTTTAAAATCAATATTGGTAACACAGAAGAAACAGGGGCTGCATTATGCTCAAGAGTACCTTCGTATTTTCCTATTAATTGTAAAGACGACTGCCATTTTTTACCAAGGAAAAAAGAACTGTATTGCAAAGACTGCTCAAGATTGGGGCGTGATACTGCCTGTATGACAGCAAGAGAAAATGATAAGGTATATCACAATGGTCAGCGATGTGGAGGATTTATCGACAAAAAAGAAGATGAATTCACAGAGATTTTACAGTTTTGGAAATCACAGGGGTGGTATGAGCGCACCAAAATCGATAGGATGCTAGATGAATTTGAAAAGTTTTATGCTGAGATTGAAGAAATATAAAATTTGTTTTTGAGATAATTCGTTGAATCTGATTTGAACTATATTAAATGATGGAGAAATAATTATGGGTACAAATGAAGTATTTGCTATATCAAATAAGCCGGGAGAAGTAACGTTGAAAGGATTTAATTATATAAAAGACAGGCTTCCTAATAATTTTGAGGTCTGCTTGATTGTTGAAAAAGATGGTCATCTAAGTGCTGGTTGTTGGGATGCAGGGTTAAGGAGTACTGATTACGGGAAAATACCTGGAAGTTTCAGACAAAGTCGAGGAGGAGTTTTAGAATTTGATAGTGTGTTGGCATGGTTACCGATAGAGAAAACTGAGATAGATATAAAAGAATTATGGTGGAATCCGGAATATCGTCTCATATCTATTATTTATGACAGTATTATGGTATTTGCAAAGGATACAGATAACTATTTAACAATGGAGTATTACGGAGGAAATGAAGGAAAAATCAGTTTTTACATGGATGTACAAACTGGCAATATTTTAGAAAACGATAAAAATAGAAAAGAAGAAATATATTATCTCCAATCAACGTTGAGAGCCTGGTACAGCGATATGAGAGAAAAACTGTTGGAAGGCTATCAAAATGGTAGATTCACAATTTTGCCGGAATGGGATGAGTAGGGATAAAAAAGAAGAAAAGCAAAGATATTTTGCAAAAAACTGCCGTGACTAGTATCGGTGAATTGATGATTAAATGAAAGAAGGTTGAATTAGATGAAATATTATATCAGTGATTTGCATTTATTCCATGAAAACGCAATCAAATTTGACCATCGTCCCTTCGATTCTGTACAGGAAATGCATGAAGTGGTCCTGAAAAATTGGAATGATCGGGTGACGAATGGTGATTTTGTATATCTATTAGGTGATATGAGTTTGCGAGGAAAAAACGAAGATCTGATTGCTTTTGTGGCGCGTCTAAAAGGAAGAAAGGTGCTGATTAGAGGTAACCATGATGATGTGTCTGATTACAGGTATCAACAGCTATTTACAGAAATTTGTGATTATAAAGAAATTTATGATTCGGTTGGAAAAGAAAAATATGGATTGGTATTATCTCATTATCCGATTTTTTCTTGGAAAAACATGGGACGTGGAAAAATTTTGCTGTATGGACATACACATGAAAGTGCAGAAGACCAGTTTTATCAAAGCTGTCTGAAGCAGATGCGGGAGAATGATTGCAGACACGTGTATGACAAAAAGTTATTGGCATGTAATGTGGGATGTATGCTTCCATATATGAATTATACACCGCGAACTTTAGAAGAAATTTTGGAAGGAGTAGAAGTGGAAACGAAATAGAAAATATTTGGCAGCTAATCGGATTTACTTCTTTGGGAGTTTGTTGTCGTGGGTTCGAATCCCACCAGAACTTTAAAAGTTCTGTAGCTCAGTTGGTAGAGCACAGATTTAATCCGATAATATCGCCAAAAGGATGCCGACAGCTATTGTTACTTACTTCAAACTAGGTGTATTTGAGTGGCAAGATCAGTCGGCATTGTTTAAAGTATAGTAGAAAGAGGTGCGGGCATGAAAGAAATATACAAGGACTATTTGTTCGAAAAGCATATTCTTATCAGTGAAGGAATGACAGAAGAAAAACATGTATTTGAAACATTGTTTGCAATGGCACATTTCTTTGGTGTAAAAATCACAAAAGGCAGGGAGCTTGTGCGTTGCGAGATGGTAAAAGAACTTTCAAAAAGGTTTGGAGAAAATGTTCCAGAACCATTTTATAGGGGATTCCCACAAAGTGTCCGAGATCTTTCTGCAGAAGAACTATTGTTTGATCAGCTTATACATTATTTTAATACATACGGACTTGGAAATTTCGATGAGCCGGGACATTCTGTATTTGAAAAAGATTTTGAACGTGCGGCTTTTCAGGAAGATACAGAAGTACAGGAATTTGTGATACAAACGGAAGAAGAAGCAGAAGATGCAGTACGAACGATTGTGAATGATTCATTGTCAGGTTCACGACCACTTAATGAGAGGCAGTATACGCTTGTACTTACATTTATTCGTGACCATATTGAAAGTATTCCGGATATTGTCTCAAAGAACACCTGTGTAAGACTTCTAATTGACACGAAAAATCTTTCGCTGGCAGACAGTTTGAATCTGTCAGATGTTATGAAAATAGTAGATGAATTAAACTACCGGTATTATCACAATGAAAATCCGAAAAAATTAAACTTTAAAAATCAGGACAGAAAATTCTTAACAGCACTTTTAGACAGAATATTCAGAAGTGAAAAGTGTGATATCCGTACTTGTTATGAAAAGAAGCAGCTATGGAATGGATTTTTACATCACATTCATTATCAACCAAAAAATGAAGAGGCGGAAATATTTGTACATGCCATGAGAACGAAAGGTAATGAGTCTGTATACAGTGAGTTTGAAAAGTTGATGCAGGAAAGCAGATGTCAGCAAGCAGCAGAATTATTGCGGGAAAAGAAAGGAACATCTGCATTGCTTCGAAATATGGACTATATTATCAGTCGTATGAACAAAGAAGAAGGGCAAAGATTCTGTATGGAATTTCCAGAGGATTGCAGTACGCTGATATTGTTACAACTATTGTTCAGATATGAAGGAAAGCAGAGAAAGGACGGACGTATTTTCAAATTTACACAGCACAATCTCATGAAAGTTCATTATGAAACACCAGAGGAGAGTGAGAAAGGTCAAAGCAGGCTTACAGAAAAGCAGGTAAAAGAAGTTGGGAAAATGATTCGTTCAAAACTTTCTGAGAAACTTAGAAATCGACTTGGAAAGGTATATATTGAACCTTCGATGAAAAATTATGCACTTCCATTAGCAGAAAATACTTCGCAAGGTGGATTCGGCGTTCTTTCCAAAGGATCCAGAATTCCGATAGAGGAAGGGAAAAAGCTTCGAGCGTTTACTTATTGGGAGAAAGTGAACGATATTGATCTCTCGGTATTTGCACTTACAGAAGATGGTAATCGAAGGGAATTTTCCTGGAGAACTATGTCAAGACATCAGTCAGGGGCAATTACTTATTCCGGTGATGAAACAAGCGGTTATCTGGGAGGTTCTGAGTACTTTGATATCAATCTTCCGGAATTCAAGGCACGGTATTCTGAATATCGATATTTGATTTTTTGCGATAACGTTTATTCTGGGAAAAACTTTAATGAATGCTTTTGCAAGGCGGGATATATGCTGAGAGATTGGGAAGATAGTGGACAAGTGTATGAACCTAAGACAGTAAAGTCAGCATATCGTATAAATTGTGAGAGCACATTTGCATATTTATTCGGAATTGATCTTTTGACAAATGAATTTATCTGGTTGAATATAGCAAAGGACGGCAATTCACGGGTGGCTGGTGATACTACACTTTCCTTTTTGACTGATTATTTTCATCTTACTGAGATTATGAATATGTATGATTTCTTTTCCATGATGGCAGAAAAAATCGTTGACGATCCTATGGAAGCAGATGTAATTGTGACAGATCATGAAATTGAGGGTGCAGTTGAAGCTGAAATAATCAGAGAGTATGATTTTGAAAAAATCAGAGCACTCATGGAAACTGTAAAATAATTGTGGAGAGCAAGTATGAAATTTGAGGATAGCATACAACTGAAATTATCAGATCTGACAGAAGAATTATTTGAAAATATTGTTGCCTATGGATTTTGTGCACCATCCGGAATGGGTGGTTCGGGGTGTGTGATTATGATCGATGAAGATGGCAAAGCCTATCAGTTTTACGGACCTGAGCTAAATAAATTTAACTATCATACAGAATGGTCTTCATTATTCCCGGTGTTGAATCAGAGCGATACAAACCGGTGGAAATTAGAGAAGAATACGTTTTGCACAAAGTTATTCGTGCGAAATGATATATATGATTTGTATATGAATAATTTATCAACTCCTGATATGGGTAGATATTATCGGTGGGATGATTCCTGTATAAAAGCTACGTTGCTTTTACATGCCAAAACGGAGCATGAAGTAGAAGAAATCAACTGGAAATATGAACTGCGCACACCTCTTTTTGAAAAAGATGATTTGGTGGAGTTTGATTTTAATAACGGAACTGAGAAAATTAGATGCAAAGGGATTATTGCAGGAACAGATATTTACAGGGCACATGGAAAAATTGAAGAAATTGAATATGATATTTATGGGAAAGATTATAAAACCTTTAAAGAAAAATGCTTATATAAGCACATTGCTGAGAAACACATAAAAGAAACGCCGGAAAAACTAATAATTATTTCTGGCGTTTCGGGAGTTGGCAAAGGAACGGTTATACATCAACTATTAATAGAACATCCTGAAAAGTATGTCGTGTCGGTATCGGCGACAACAAGAAAACCACGAAAAGGTGAGGTGGATGGAAAATCCTATCACTTTACAACGCGAAAAGAATTTGAAGAAATGGTAAGTAACGATGAATTTCTGGAATTTGCAGAGTATGCGGGAGAATATTATGGTACTCTCAAAAAGGAAGTTTATAAGAATTATTTTAAAGGAAAGAATGTGATTATCGAAATCGATTCACAAGGAGCAAGACAGATCAGAAAGCAGCAAAAAATTCAGTCGGTATTTCTGATTCCACCATCGTTTGATGAATTATTACACCGATTAAAAAATAGTGGTACTGAGACAGAAGAATCCATTCGTAGGAGGCTGAAGCGGGCGTTGGTTGAAATAGAACATGTTGAAGAATATGGAGTTATCCTTGTAAATGATAGCGTGGAAGGTACAGCTTTTGTGGTCGATGCTCTTTTTCATCCAGTTTTAAAAAATGCCAGTGGAATGAATGAACGAGAGCTGAAGATAGCAAGAGAGATTCGGGAAGGGATTATAAAATATTTGTCTGACGAGGAAGGCGAATAATTGAAAGAGGATAGCTTCAGGGAAGTAAAATGTGAAGAATTTGAGAGTTGATAAAGAAATATATTTGCGACTTTTCCAGGTTCGGTAGAACGGGAATTGTGTATGGAGGAAGCAAGATGTTTGAGATAGTCCCATCCCAATGGATGAAAAAATGTTTTGAAGAAATTGATTTTGCATTTACAGATTTTCAGAAGGCAACCTTAATCTGGAATGCACCAGGCAGACTCAGGCAGGAAATTTTAGATGCCTTGGAGGAGCTGTCGGAAGAAACGAGAGATGAAACTCTAAGAAGACAAATCAACGAACGTCTGGACTATGAAAAAAAGGCATTTGAGATATTTATCCATAATCAAACGGGAAAATATATCTATGTTGTTGAAAACATGGAATATGAAAGCTGTGGCTTTTTCATTGATTATAACAGAGCTTTAAAATATGCAAAAAAATATATGCAGACATATGAGCTGAAATGTCGGATATGTAAGCAGATGATTGTAAATACAGATGCAGATGAAATTGTACGTAATCCGTGGCGAGGAAATCCAAATCTAGGTTTTGAAACGGAAGAATACTGTGCATATGACGGCACTGCGGTAGCATCCGTTACTTTAAATATGAGTGGAGAAATAGAACGATTCAATTCTTACGAGCTTCCAGAAGAGGAAAAAATTGTAGATAGCTATCAAATAGAACGATTCGAATATCATTTTATAAAAATGCCTTGTCCATTACAAGCTGGTACACCAGTAAAAGATATAAGGAATGGTTCCTATTATGTTCTGGAAGAGGGAGAAGCGGATTGGAATCGGTATCTGGATCGTATAGAAGAGAAAAATTGGTATGTTGATTTTTCAGATATACAGATGATTTGTTATAAACTAACAGAATCAGGAATCTGGTCACATGAGCATATTAACCCATTGTATCTTGAAGTAGAATTTCCAACATATATAGAAGATGATCCAAAAAGACAGGCTTTGAGATATGCAACAGAAGCGTTGGGAGATTATTTGAGTCATAAAAGCAACGGAAAAGAATTTTGCCCGGATTTGGTCCTGAAATATGCTAGAAAATATGCTGAAGTATGTAGGGAAAAAAACTTATCAGAAAAGATGCTGGAAGAGGCCAAAAAGCCAGAAGATATTATGCTGTAGACATCGGGATAAAAAGAAAATTTATTGAATATGGAGACTGTATATTATGAGTCGAAGCTATAAACATACACCAGTTTATAAAGGTGATAAAGACCGATTTGCTAAAAAGCTGGCAAATAGAAGAATTCGGCGAAGAACAAAAAGGAATCCTTATGATAGTCTGGCTGGAAAATCGAACCATTATCGGAAAGAAAATGAATCGTGGGATATATGCGATTATCGTCATTGGGGAGAGCCTATCTGGAGAGAAGAATCTCGTCTTAATCTTAGAGATTATCCGAATCTGTGGCAAAAATATTATAGGAGAAAATAAGAAAATGCTTTATGTCGTTAGTGATATCCATAATGATTATCAAAAGTTTTGTGAATTATTAAAAGTGATTAAATTATCTAAAGAGGATAAATTGTTCATCTTAGGAGATTTGTTTGACCGTTCTGATTACAATCCAAATCCGGTAGATTTGTATTTTAAAGTTATGGAACTGGGAGACAATTGCTCTATGATTAGAGGTAATCATGACGAATGGCTGGCGGCATACATTTTTAAATTTTATCAAATACCGGAGTGGAAAAGAAGAAAAACAGAACCATATCAGTACAATACATTTCGATGTCTTACTCGCCGATTAGTGCCGGTGGATGTTCAGAATCTTGCAAAGAAAATTTTAACCTGACCACTTCAGCTGAGCGTTCAGGTGAATAATGAAAAATATCTGCTTGCGCATGCGATGACATCAAAGCCTGAATGCACAGAGAATAAGTATTATTATTTAATGGGAAATGAGATGAACACAGAGTACCTTCATAATGGGATAGAAGGTTATATTTCTGTCTGTGGACATAGAAATACTGCAAATCATAAGATTTGGAAAAATGAAAAAGGGAATCTTATCATGTGTGACTGCGGATGTGGATTTAGAAATGGAAAATTAGGATGTTTATGTTTGGAAACAAAAGAAGAGTTTTATGTATGAAGTAAAGGAGAACGTATGAGGTATTATGGTTTTGCGTTGAGTGCAAATTCAGAAGAGATTAAGGAAAATGCAAAAATCGAACTCAGACACTATGGATACGACAATGTACTCGAATCTATCAACTCGTATATGTATCAGAATATGAAGAATGACAGGACATTTTTAGTGTATCGGGAAGAAGATAATCTGATTTGCGCAATCTTTTCTTACAATGAACAGAAGTTGAGTTTCCGAAATGCATATGAAGGTATTCTTGAAATGCTGCAAGATATTTTTGAAATAAAGCAGGTAAAAGTAGAGCCATTTGAGATAACGATGCATCAGTTCATGGAATGTTTTCTTGAATGTAAAAGAAGAAGATGTTTTGACTATTCTAATCGGATCATAGAATCGTCGAATCTATGGATCTATTATTATTCTTGTAAGAATGATACAAGACCATTTCCTTATGATTTTAAAGAGCGTATTATTTCTGAACAGGAGTGTGAGATCTGCAGTATCTACCATCGGGATTTTGTAGAGGAACTGAGAAATATAAAGGTGCATGCAAATCTATCTGAATACAGTGGAAATATGGTTCATTATGTGATATCCAGTCGTAGTGTTGAAGCAGCAGGTGAAATGACAGAAGTACTTGTTCAGAACTTACGCAAAGCGAATCGAATCAACAGCAGAAGAATGGAAATCGTCAGTGAAATAGAACCTAATCTGTTTAGGAAAAATAACCATCTTGAAGAAATTATCGAGAACAGTTATGGCGGAGTGATTGTTTTAGATTTATCTGAAAAGTTTGGGTATGATCCGGTTGATTATGTAATGGCAAGTCAATACCTGGAGAAACTTATAAAGAAGTACAGGAACCAATGTCTGTTTGTATTTACATATGATATGGATCATCCGGGATTTGCCTATTATCTCTTGCCACAGTTAAAAAGATATATGATGACGATTATGTTAAGAGAAGGAACAGGGGATAGAAAAGCAGCGGTCGATTATATGCAGCGGTTGATTGAAAAATCCGAATATTCAAAATATGCAGGACAGGCACAGGAGTTCATGGCATTGTTCCCAGGACATAAGTTTTCGCAGACAGATGTATTGAGGGCTTACGAGCAGTTTGAAGCATGGTGTCTGAATAAAAATATATTGAAAGCATATGACTACAATTTTTCAGAAGATTTCTTGTTGGACAGGGAAGAAAATGAAATATCTGCTTATGAAAAGTTAAAAAACTTGATTGGACTGAAAATTGTCAAAGAGCAGATTGACAATATTATTGCGGCAGATATTGTTGAAAAAGAACGAAAGAAACGAAACGGAAACGACTATCAGAGCAGTGCGATGCATATGATTTTTGGCGGTAATCCGGGAAGTGCAAAAACTACAGTTGCAAAACTATTTGCAGGAATTACAAAAGAAAAAGGCATTTTAAAAAGTGGTGCATTTGTCGAGCGTGGAGGAATGGATCTGGATGGACTAGGATGCGTAAGTGCTATCAGAGAAGCATTTCTGGCAGCAAGAGGAGGCGTTCTGTTTATAGATGAAGCGTATGCTATGAAGAGTGACACAGCTATTACGGTGTTGCTTCAGGAAATGGAAAATCACAGGGAAGATGTGATTGTCATTCTTGCAGGATACAATGAAAGAATGAAAGCATTTATGAAGAGAAATGAAGGATTGAAAAGCAGAATACCATATTGGATTGATTTTCCAGATTACACAACAGAGGAACTTACAGATATTTTTAAGCTGATGATTCATGAAAAAGGATTCTGCGTGACAGATGACGCAATCAAAGAGGCGCATTATATCTTTGAAAAAGTAAGAAATATCGATGATTTTGGGAATGGAAGATATGTCCGTAATCTGATGGAACGTGCGGTTAGACAACAGTCGGTAAGGCTGCTTTCAACAAGCGAAAGCGCAAGTGACATTCAAAAGGAAGAACTTTTTCAGATTACGAAGGCAGATATCCAGATGCTAGGAGAGGGAGAAAAGAAGGAAAGAGAATCAGGAACAGCCAGAAAAGAATTAGACGAAATGGTAGGATTAGCTTCTGTTAAAACAATAATCCATAAAGCGATTGCCAAACATAAGATAAACAAGCTTTGTATGGAGAAAGGTCTTCAAAGGGATAAAGCTTCTTTACACATGGTCTTTACAGGAAATCCGGGAACAGCAAAGACTACGGTTGCCAGATTGTTTGCAGAGATTATGAAAGATGATAAAATATTGTCAACAGGCGTGTTTGTAGAGGCAGGGCGTGCAGATCTTGTAGGTGAACATGTAGGAGCTACGGCACCGTTAGTTAAGAAAAAGTTTAAAGAAGCACAAGGAGGAGTCCTTTTTATTGATGAGGCTTATTCATTGTGTGACGGCTATGACAATGGATTTGGCGATGAGGCAATCAATACGATTGTTCAGGAGATGGAAAATCATAGGGATAATGTGATTGTAATCTTTGCCGGTTATCCGGAACCAATGAAGGCGTTTCTTGATAGGAATCCAGGGATGCGTTCCAGAATTGCGTTTTGTGTAGAATTTGCTGATTACTCTGTCGAGGAACTTTGTGAGATTACAAAATTGATGCTTTCAAGAAAACAAATGACAATCACAGAGGCAGGAATGAAAAAGTTAAAAAAGAATTTCGAGAGCATAAAAGACAGCAGAGATTATGGAAATGGAAGATTTGCAAGAAAAATGTTGGAAGAAGCAGAGATGAATCTGGCAGAAAGAATATGTCAGATGGACGAAACAGAAATCACAACAGAAGTGCTGACTACCATTGAAGAAAGCGATATTCCAGATGTTCCATTGGAAGAAAGAAGACAGATAAAGAAGATTGGATTCGCATATTAAAGGACGCCGGGAACAGGAAAAATGCAAGTGTTAGAAATGATTTTTAGAAACGAAGGGGGATGACCGACATAGCTAGTTTTGTTGTTTCAGATATTCATGGAGAATATGAACTGTTTATCAGATTGTTAGAAGAAATCCACTTGAAAGAGACGGATACGTTGTATGTTCTCGGAGATATTCTGGACAGAGGTCCGCATCCGATTCAGATTATTCTGAAGCTTATGGAAATGCCAAATGTGGTATGTCTGACAGGAAATCATGAGCTTATGGCGTTAGAGTGTCTGGAATTCTTAATGCAGGAAATTACAGAGATTTCTATCGAAAAAGTTGATGAAAAAATGTTAGAGAATCTTGTGACCTGGCAATACAACGGAAGCAAGTCAACCATCGATGAGTTTCGGACATTGAGCCGGGAAATGCAATATGAAGTAATTGATTTTATAAAAGACTTTATGATTTATGAAGAACTGACAGTTAATGGGAAAAACTATTTATTAGTTCACGGAGGATTGGGAAATTATTATCCGGGAAAAGATATGGAAGAATATTCCATAAAAGAACTGATCTGGGACAGGGCTGAGTATGATATCCAATATTTTGAAGATACATATGTGGTGACAGGACATACACCGACACAAGGAATTATGGGGAATCCAAGACCGGGTTATGCATATAGGGAGAATCATCATATTGCGATTGATTGTGGTTGTAATCGAAGAAATGGACGTTTGGCTGCAGTTTGTCTGGATACAGGACGGGAATATTATGTTGAGAGAAATTGAAAATAAGGTGGAAAAACGAAATGATTGACTTACAATATGTGAAGAAAGCTTTTGAAAACTATTTAAATGATTATGATCGGAAAAACGAAAAGATAAAGCTGAAGATTGTGCACACTTATGGAGTAATGGAATGCAGTAAAAAAAATGCAGAAGATATGAAAATGTCGGCAGAAGATTGTGAGCTTGCGCAGCTTATAGGATTGTTGCATGATATTGGAAGATTTGAACAATTGAAATGTTACAATAGTTTTGAACCTGGAACGATGGATCATGCAGCATTCGGTGTGAGAATTTTATTTGAGGAGAGACTGATTCGGCGTTTTGTCGAAGAAGATAAGTGGGATGAAATTATTAAAACAGCAATTGGACATCATAGTGATTACTGCTTAAAAGGAATTAAACAAATAAGAAACGAAATGAATCTATATATTCAAAACGCTATAAATGAGAATGGAAATTACAGATAAATATAATTGAGATTTTGAAGGCGGTTTACAATTTTAAGCATAGCGAACAGAAGATGAAATAATATATGTAAGGTGGTAGGAAATGGATTATTACATAACAGGAGATTGTCATGCAAATTTTGAAAAGTTAATTTGGTTGGCAAGATTCAATAAAAAACTTGGAAAAGAGGATGTGATCATTTTATTGGGGGATGTCGGATTAAACTATTTTGGAGCTGACAAAGATTGGGAGAACAAAAAAATACTTGCGGATTTTCCAAATTATTTCCTGTGTATTCATGGAAATCATGAGGAAAGACCTTATCATATACAAACTTACAGAACACAAATCTGGCGTGGAGGAGAGGTATATTATGAGCCGGAATTTCCGAATATAGTATTTGCAAAGGATGGAGAAATTTATGATTTTGATGGGAAAAAGGTGATTGCAATCGGTGGGGCATACAGTCAGGATAAAGAATACCGACTTTTAACGGGTCTTCGGTGGTTCCCGAACGAACAACCAAACGACGAAGTAAAAAGTCGAGTAGAAAATAAATTGAATGAAGTAGATTGGAAAGTGGATTATGTGTTTTCTCATACTTGTCCGTTAGTATATAGACCGAATCGGCGGAATGAAGAATGTCAAGAGAAGATAGATCTGTCGACAGAGGAATGGATGGATAAAATTGCAAAGAAACTAGATTATTCGCAATGGTATTTTGGACATTATCATGATAATATTCAATATATGGATGCTCAACTACTGTATGAAGAAATCAAAGAGTTAGGGAAACCAGATACTATCCAGAAAGTAGGAAGACCAAGGTACAGAGTAGGAGAAACGGTGTATTTTACATTTGGAAAAGAGGATGAAAAGGAAGGCTACGGAACTGTTGAATGGGTTGATGATTATGGAACATTGGGACAAGAGAAAGAAGTTTCTTATGATATTGTGGGAATTCAATGTGATTTACTGGGAGAGAAAACGTTGTTTAAGCATATAAGAGAATCGAAAATACAGAGTATTGATGAGATGAAAATTGTTAGAATTGAGAGGGAGGAAGGATAGGTGCATTTTTATATTACAGGTGATACACATCGTAGCTTTGATCGTATTGAAGATTTTTGCTATGGATATGAAACTACAACAGAGGATGTGATGATTATCTTAGGGGATGCAGGGATTAATTATTGGCTGGATCTGTCTGACAAAGAATTAAAGGGACGATTATCAGAAATGGATATTACATTTTTCTGTGTTCATGGGAACCACGAAGCACGACCATGGGAGGCGGCAGATTACGAAGAAAAAATGTGGAATGAAGGAATTGTATATGTAGAAGAACAGTATCCGAATATTTTGTTCGCAAAAGATGGAGAAATATATAATTTTCACGGAAAGAAAGTGATGCCAATCGGCGGTGCATACAGCGTTGACAAATATTATAGGATACGAAATGGATTACCATGGTTTGAATCAGAACAGCCGGATGAAATGATAAAAGAATATGTGGAACAGCAGTTGGATAAAGCTAAGTGGAATGTGGATATCGTGCTCTCACATACAGTACCGATTAAAGCGGAACCCGTGTGGGCGTTTATTCCGGGGCTTGATCAATCAGCAGTGGATAAGTCAACGGAAAAATGGCTACAGAAGATTTATGACAGGTTAGATTTCACTGAGTGGTATGCGGGACATTATCATGTAGAAAGTGAGGAGAGTGGAATACGAATTATGTATGAAGATTATGATGAAATTTGTGCTGAAGAGTAAAAGAAAAATATAAGTTCATAGATGAAGGGGGATTTTTTTAATGACATATCTCAGCAGTTTTAAACTAAGTGACAGGAATGTTAAAAATCCCAATATATATTCATATAACGTATTTCGTAGAAAAGATATGGATCCGTTCATATTTGCACCAATTACCGTGTTATATGGAAATAATGGTTCTGGAAAATCTACTATTTTGAACACCATAGCAAATAAACTCATGCTAACAGGAAAAGAGTATGCGGCCAGTAATTCTTTTGGAATTATAACGTTCAAGAGTTATTCAGTAAAAGAGTGATAATCACTGAGGTTTTACATTTGAATAAAGGGGAGAGAAAAATATGGGCGAGAAACGAATGGAAAATTGTTTTGATGTAAATGATTCTTATGGAGACAAAATTTTAGGAAATTGTAATAAAGAAAAGAGAGCACAGCTTCATTACTGGTATGTCGATAAGATAATACAGAATGGTAAAGAATATGTATTAGCTCATGGGAATGTATCAGGACATAAAAGATTGATTGATACGATGCATATCCATACTTCTGAAATTCAATCTATTACAATAAACAAAAATACAGAAGAACTTATTATTGCAACAAGGAATACAGAATATTATTGTCCTTTAGAATATTGCAAGTGGGAACAGCAAGACAAGAATGCCGATTTGATTCCGGAATATAACTGGATTAAGAAACATTACAGGAAAAAGTTGAATATACCAGAAATTGATGAAGATAAAGTACTTTTAACCTTATCTAATTTTGATAAATACTATTATCATAGTGCATATTGCAAGCTGTCTTCTAAACAGGAGCCAGTAAGTTTTCGTGCTTATCCGCATATTGGAATGCTTCAAGATAGCTTTACAATATCTGGTGATGGCTCTTTGATAAAGCTCAGTTATTTTCCGCATCCCAAGAATATTCAATTTTACTGTGAATCGACTGCTAAAATGCCATTATTTGTAGAAAATATTGGAAGCGATATTTTATATGTTGATACTCACAGTGGATTAATTAAATTAGTGCCGGGAGAAAGAAAAGAAGTAAAAGTTGAAAATGTAGAACAAGAGGAACAATTATTGCCTTCATGTGATTTATATCCAGTAGAAATCATAGAATAGTAAATTTTAAAACAGATTGACAAATCAATGATTTAAGGATTGACATTGTGGGAGGATAAGATAAGAAGAATGAAAGCAATAGAGATTAAGGGGAAAGTAAATACAGCTCTCTGCTATGCAAAGGTAGTAGAAGAGGAAGCAATCGAGCAGATCAGACGTATGTGTGATTATGCAATAGCAGAAGATTCTAAAATCCGTATTATGCCTGATGTACATGCCGGAAAGGGATGTACGATAGGAACAACAATGACCATAACCGATAAAGTGGTTCCAAATGTGGTTGGAGTAGATATCGGATGTGGGATGTATACGGTAAATCTTGGAAAAGATGATGTTGATTTTGAAAAGCTGGATGAGGCAGCACACTTTATTCCATCGGGTCGTGAAGTATGGGAAGGACGTCAGGAGAGATTTGATTTGACAGATCTGCACTGCTACAGAGAACTGAAAGATGCAAAGAGGCTTGCAAGATCTCTTGGAACACTTGGCGGAGGGAACCATTTTATTGAGATTGATGAAGCAACAGATGGTACAAAGTATTTGATTATTCATTCTGGAAGCAGAAATCTGGGAAAACAAGTGGCTGAACTTTATCAGAAACTTGCCATTAACCTGAACCGTGGTTATGGTGAATATTTGAAAAAGATGGACGAGATCATAAGCAGTTATAAGGAACAAGGCAGAAGAAGTGAGATACAAAGTGCTTTAAAGCAACTTCAATGGCAGGTGTATGAGAGTCCTGTAAGCATACCAGAAGATTTGTGTTATCTGGAAGGAAAGTATCTGGAAGATTATCTTCATGATGTGGATATATGTCAGGTATTTGCCCGAAGAAGCAGGGAGAAAATGGCAGAGATTATTCTGGAGAGAACCAGAATGAACGGATGTGATGCTTTTCACACAATTCATAATTATATTGATACAGATGAAATGATACTGAGGAAAGGGGCAATTGCAGCGCATAAGGGAAAAAGAGTGCTGATACCGATTAATATGAAGGACGGAAGCATACTGGCTATAGGCAAAGGAAATCCTGAGTGGAATTATTCTGCTCCACATGGTGCAGGCAGGATTATGTCCAGAACAAAGGCGAAAAACGAGCTTAATCTGGACGAGTATAAACAGGCTATGAAGGGAATATATACAACCTCTGCAAATGAAAATACATTGGATGAGGCACCAATGGCATATAAATCTCAGGAAAGCATTATAGATGTGATCCGGGAGTCAGTAGATATTATTGATGTAATGAAACCAATATACAATTTTAAAGCATCAGAATAGCATTAAACAGAGATTAAAGGATGGCGAAAGCCATCCTTTTTTGAAAACGATAAATATGTTTTATTTTGAAAAATCATGCATACAGAGCACTAAAGTTTATGATATTTCGAACATTAGGTTGATTTTAGATTGAAAAGAAGATATTATTAATTCTTAAGGTGTAAAATGAATATTTCTAAAAGAAAATGCAAAAATATACCACAAATACCATCTGTCAACATAGTGTACCATCAAGTACCTTGGGGTATGGGAAAAGTTGGATTTGTTGTAAACGTCAAGAAATAGCAAAAAAGATCACAAAAAACATACAATTGTTAACGGATTTTAACATTTTCTTACAGAAAAAAATCATAAATTTAATTTTACAAGAACCAGATAATTTTTGTGCATTGCGCACAAATAATCAAGGAGAAACAATGAGAAAACTAGCATTAACTGATGATATTTTACTAAAAATCGAGAAACCTGCCCGCTACATCGGTCATGAGGTCAATTCGGTAATGAAGGACAAAAATGCGGTGGAAATCCGCTTTGCAATGTGTTTTCCGGAGGTATATGAGGTTGGTATGTCCCATCTGGGAATCCAGATTTTGTACGATATGTTCAACCGCCGGGAGGATACCTGGTGTGAGAGAGTATACTCTCCGTGGATCGATCTGGATAAGATCATGCGCGAAAAACATATTCCACTTTTTACCCTGGAATCTCAGGATCCGGTGAAGGAGTTTGATTTTCTTGGCATCACATTACAGTTTGAGATGTGTTACACCAATGTACTGCAGGTGCTGGATTTATCCGGTATTCCACTTCACAGTGAAGACAGAACTTTAGAAGATCCATTTGTCATTGGTGGTGGACCATGTGTTTACAATACAGAGCCACTGGCTGAATTTTTCGATATGTTCTATATCGGAGAGGGCGAAGTGGTTTATGATGAACTTCTGGAAGCATACAAAAAGTGGAAGAGAGCCGGAAAAAGCCGAAAAGAATTTCTGGAAATGGCAGCAGAGATTGAGGGAATTTACGTTCCTTCTTTTTATGATGTCACTTACAAAGAAGACGGCACAATCGAATCTTTCCTGCCAAACAATCCGCATGCAAAGGAAAAAATCAAACGAGTAGTTGCAGCAGATATGAGCCAGACAACCTATCCGTTAAAGCCGGTTGTTCCGTTTATCAAAGTAACCCAGGACAGAGCGGTTCTGGAGATTCAGCGCGGCTGTATCCGTGGATGTCGTTTCTGTCAGGCGGGAATGGTTTACCGTCCGACACGTCCGCGTGATATCAACATGCTCAAAGAGACGGCACGTGCAATGCTGAAAAATACGGGACATGAAGAGATCACCTTAAGTTCTTTAAGTTCCAGTGATTACAACGAACTGGAAGAGATCGTCACCTTCCTGATCGATGAGTTCCACACACAGGGCGTCAACATTTCCCTGCCGTCCCTTCGTATCGATGCATTTTCTTTGGATGTTATGAGCAAGGTGCAGGATGTGCGTAAGAGCAGTCTGACCTTCGCCCCGGAAGCCGGAACACAGAGGATGCGTAATGTAATCAATAAAGGTCTGACGGAAGATGACATTTTAAATGGAGCCGGACAGGCTTTTGAAGGTGGATGGACGAAGGTCAAGCTCTATTTCATGCTTGGACTTCCGACCGAAACCCAGGAAGACATGGAAGGAATTGCTGTTCTTGCAGATAAAGTAGCACGCCGGTATTATGAAATTCCGAAGGAGCAGAGAAATGGAAAATGTCAGATCACGGCAAGTAGTTCCTTCTTTGTACCGAAACCATTTTCACCGCTTCAGTGGGCGACCATGCAGCCGATGGAAGAATATATCCGCCGTGCAGGAATTGTACAGGAAGCATTCCGCAACCAACTGAACCGCAAGAGTCTGCGCTACAACTGGCATACCGCCGAAGTAACCGTTCTGGAAGGCGTCTTTGCCCGCGGTGACCGGAAGGTCGGAAAGGTTCTGGAAGAGGCTTACCGTCTTGGCTGTATTTACGATGCGTGGGATGAGTATTTTGATTATGATAAATGGCTGCAGGCCTTTGAAAATACAGGTGTAGACATGGATTTCTATAATCTCAGAAAGCGTGAATTAGATGAAATCTTCCCATGGGATTTCATCAATTGTGGCGTGACAAAATCTTTCCTTATAAGAGAATGGAAGAATGCAATGGAAGGGAATGTAACCCCGAACTGCCGTGCAAAATGTTCCGGCTGTGGGGCAGCAAGTTACGGAGGAGGTGTCTGCTTTGAAGGCAAGAATTAAATTTCGGAAAAATGGAGTGATGAAGTTCATCGGACACCTGGATATCATGCGGTATTTCCAGAAAGCGATTCGCCGTGCCGAGATTCCGATCGCATTTACCAGTGGTTACAGCCCGCATATGATCATGTCTTTCGCTAATCCACTTGGTGTAGGGCTTACCAGTGACGGAGAATATTTTGATATCGAATTGACCGAGTCAATCGCCAGCAAAGAAGCGGTCAGACGGCTGAATGAACAGATGGTAGACGGCATGGAGATCGTCAGCTTTGTGCAGATCCCGGATGATAAGAAAAGCAAAGGAATGTCAATCGTAGCAGGTGCCGACTATTTATCTTCGGTAAAAAATGGCAGCCTGCCGGAAGATCTTGCTGAAAAGCTGGAAGCTTTTTATGCGCAGAATGAAATCTGTGTGGTCAAAAAGACGAAAAAGAGTGAAAAAGAAGTGGACATTCGTCCAATGATCTACAAGCTGGAATGCCGGGACGGAAAGATTTATATGCGTGTGGCAGCAGGAAGTGTCCAGAACTTAAAGCCGGAGCTGGTCACAGAAGCGTTTGTCCGCTATCTTGGTATGGATGCGGAGGAAGTGACCTTTACCCACCACAGACTGGAAACTTTTGCGGAATCCGAAAACACGGAGAGCAAGATGATTCTGGTTCCACTGGATGCGCTTGGAACGGAGATTGTGTAGATGGAACGAAAAGTACTCCTTACGGAATGCATGAACCGCCGGGTGCTTGCAATTTTAGAGGATGAGAAAGTAACGGAATTTCACTTTGGCAGTAGCGAAGAAAAAAAGAGCTGCCGCCTGGGTGAAATTTATGTCGGAAGAGTACGGAAAATCCTTCCGAATATCGGTGGCGCATTTGTTGAAATTGCCAATGGTGAGCAATGCTATTTTGCGCTGGATGGAAAATATACCTCGGTTTTCACCAATAAGATTGGAAAGAAGCCACTTGTGATCGGTGATGAGCTTCTGGTTCAGGTGGAGAAAGAAGCAGTGAAAACCAAGCAGCCTGTCGTGACCGGGAACTTAAATTTCACCGGGCAGTATGTAGTACTGACTTCCGGCAATCGTACCATTGGTGTATCCGGTAAAATTCACGGTGCCCGGAAAGAAGAACTGCAAAAGCTGGGACAGGACTATATAGACTGTGATTTCGGATTGATTTTCCGGACAAATTGTGTGGAAGCAGAAGAAACACAGATCCGTGCCGAAATTGACAAACTGGCAGAGGACTATCACAGAATCGTAGAATATGGCAAGATGCGGACCTGCTTTAGCTGTCTGCAGAGTGCACCGGATCCGTGCGTACAGACACTCCGGGATATTTACAAAAAAGATTTGACGGAAATTATTGTAGAGGAAACGGTAGAAGATGGAGCTTTGTATAAAGAAGTTCAGACTTATCTGGAAACGGAAATGCCAGATGAACTTCCGCTTCTCCGTGCGTATACGGATCCGTCTTATCCACTTGTAAAATGCTATAACCTGGAAGGGGCGATCCGAGAAGCCAGACAAGAACGGGTATGGATGAAATCCGGGGCTTATCTGGTGATCCAGCCAACCGAGGCGCTGACTGTAATCGATGTCAATTCTGGAAAATGTCTGAAAAAGAATTCTCATTTTCCGGAGATGAACCGGGAGGCAGCAAGGGAAGCAGTCCGCCAGATCCGGCTCCGCAATATTTCCGGTATCATTATTATTGATTTTATCAACATGAAATCAGCAGAAGAGAAGAAAGAACTTCTTGCGTATCTGCAGCTGGAATTAAAGAAGGACCCAAATCCGGGAAATGTGATTGGAATGACGAAACTGCAGCTGGTGGAAATTACACGAAAGAAAATCCGAAAAACACTGGAGGAAAGTTTACATGGGTAAAAAAGAAGTCAAAACAAATGCAATGCGAATTTTAGACAGAAAGAAAATTTCTTACGAATATCAGACCTATGAATGCGATGAATTCACGGACGGAATTGAAACCGCCGACAAGCTGAATCTGCCTCACGAACAGGTTTACAAGACCATTGTCACAACTGGGAAAAGTGGCGAACATTATGTTTTCGTTCTTCCGATCGAAGCAGAAATTGATTTTAAGAAGGCTGCAAAAGCGGTTGGTGAAAAATCTATTGAAATGCTTCATTTAAAGGAGTTAACACCGCTTACCGGCTATGTGCGTGGTGGATGCACTTCGATCGGAATGAAAAAGCATTTTCCGACGGTCATTGATGCAAGTGCACAGCAGTTTGAGAAAGTCTATGTAAGTGCCGGAAGAATCGGTGCACAACTGACACTTGCACCAGAGGATTTGAGAAAAGCAGCGGATGCTACATTTGCAGATGTAATTCATGCATAGAAAGTTTTCAAAAAAAGAAATTCTATTAGACAAAATGCAAGATTTTCAACAGATTCCAAAAGAAAATCTTGCATTTTTCACGTCAGCGTAATAAAGTAATAACTACATAAGTGTAGAAACATCTGCCGGTGTTTCTACAGAAAATGCAGGTTTGCCATGTGCAGATCAGAATACATGAATTGAGAGATGGAGGAATACCAACAGATGATTAAGGTAGTGAAATTCGGCGGAAGCTCTCTTGCCGATGCAGTACAGATTAAAAAGGCAGGAAAGATCGTTCTTTCAGAGGAATCAAGACGTTACGTTGTACCGTCTGCTCCGGGAAAGCGTTTTTCCGACGACACCAAGGTAACAGATATGCTGTATCGTTGTTACGGCGCAGCTGTAAAAGAGAAGAAATTTACAGAATTACTCGCTGACATTCAGAAGAGATATCAGGAAATCATTGAAGGGCTTGGGATCACTCTTTCTCTTGACGAAGAATTTGCCACCATCCGTGATGATTTTGCAAAGAAGATCGGAAGAGATTATGCTGCTTCCCGTGGAGAATATTTAAACGGACGTGTAATCGCAGCTTATCTTGGATATGAGTTTATCGATGCGGCAGAAGTGATCAAGTTCGATGAAAATGGGAACTTCCTTTCAGAAGAAACTAACCAGGTACTTGCAGACAGACTTTCAAAAGTAGAACGTGCCGTGATTCCTGGATTCTACGGAGCACGTCCGGACGGAACGATCCAGACATTTTCCCGCGGCGGATCTGATGTAACAGGATCGATCGTTGCAAGAGCCACACATGCTGATATGTATGAGAACTGGACAGACGTATCAGGATTCCTCATTGCAGATCCCCGTATCATCAAGAATCCAAAAGGAATCGAAGCAATTACTTACAAAGAGTTGCGTGAACTTTCTTATATGGGTGCCAGCGTACTGCATGAAGATGCAATCTTCCCGGTTCGTAAAGAAGGAATCCCGATCAACATCCGTAATACAAACGCACCGGAAGAAAAGGGTACTCTGATCGTAGAAGGAACCTGCAGAAAGCCGAAGTATACAATTACCGGTATTGCAGGAAAGCGTGGATTTGCTTCTATTACAATTGAAAAAGCAATGATGAACTCAGAAGTCGGATTTGGTCGCAAGGTTCTTGGTGTATTTGAAGATGAAGGGATTTCTTTTGAACATATGCCGTCAGGAATTGATACTATGACTATCTTTGTCCATCAGGATGAATTTGAAGAACATGAGCAGAAAGTGCTTGCGGGCATCCACCGTGCCGTGAATCCGGATGACATCGAACTGGAATCCGATCTTGCACTGATCGCTGTTGTTGGACGTGGAATGCGCCAGACACGCGGTACAGCCGGAAGAATTTTCTCCGCACTGGCACATGCACATGTCAATGTAAAAATGATCGACCAGGGATCCAGCGAGTTAAATATTATCATCGGTGTGAGAGAGCACGACTTTGAAGCAGCAATCAAAGCAATTTATGATATTTTTGTTAACACTCAGCTGTAAATCTTCAATTCGATCCTCAAATATGGTATAGTACAGGTGTTGGGGAAAACTCCCCTGTACAGAATATTCATACAAGAGAGGATACGAAAATGAATATATTATTTTTCCTGAAGCCAAAAGCAGAAGTGGCATTTGTATATGACTACCACACGCTCAGACAGGCAATGGAAATCATGGAGTACCACAAATACTCATCCATTCCGATGATCAACCGGGAAGGTAAATACGTCGGTACAATCACCGAAGGAGACCTGCTCTGGGGACTTAAGAAGCTGAACATCCTGAATCTGAAAGGAGCAGAAGACATTGCAATCACGAAGATTGCAAGAAGAGCAGATTACCGGCCGGTAAGCGCTGATTCCAATATGGAAGATCTGATGGAAAAAGCGATGGATCAGAACTTTGTTCCGGTCATAGATGACCAGGAGAATTTCATAGGAATTATCACAAGAAAAGACATTATCGGATATTGTTATGAAAAAATTAAAAAAATCGCAAATTAGGGGTTGACTTTGTGCGGTATGCCACTGTATAATACAGAGGTATGCCGCACAACGAGGTTATAAGTCCTGATTTGATCAGACACCGTAGTTGGCGAGTAATGATAATAGGAGGTGCCATATGTACGCAATTATAGCAACAGGTGGTAAACAGTACAAAGTAGCCGAAGGCGATATCATTAAAGTAGAAAAGCTTGGTGTGGAAGCCGGACAGTCTTATACTTTTGACCAGGTTCTCGCAGTAAGTGGTGACGAGCTTAAAGTTGGAACACCAGTAGTAGAAGGTGCAACAGTTGAAGCATCTGTAATTGGTGACGGAAAAGCTAAAAAAGTTATCGTTTACAAGTATAAGAGAAAAACAGGTTACCACAAGAAAAACGGACACAGACAGCAGTATACAGCAGTTAAGATCGAAAAGATCAACGCGTAAGAAGCTGGTGGTTATATGATACGAGTAACCATTTATAAAAATGAAAAACATCAATGTGTAGGTTTCAAAGCACATGGTCATGCAGGATTCAGTGAAGAAGGACAGGATATTGTCTGCGCAGCTGTTTCCGTACTTACGATCAATACTTTGAATGCCATTGAGAAATTTGCGGATGACCGTACAAGCCTTGTATCCGATGAATCCAAAGGACTCATTGACTATCGACTTAAAGGTAATCCGACTCGCGAGGCAAAGCTTTTGCTTGACGCGATGGTTCTTGGTCTGGAAGAGATTGCAGAAGATGAGAACTACAGAGAATATATGGATTTGACATACGAGGAGGTGTAACAACCATGATGAAATTAAACCTTCAGTTTTTCGCTCATAAAAAAGGAGTTGGTTCTACAAAGAACGGTCGTGACTCTGAATCTAAGAGACTTGGAGCAAAAAGAGCAGACGGACAGTTTGTAAAAGCTGGTAACATCCTTTACAGACAGCGCGGAACAAAGATTCATCCAGGAATCAATGTAGGTCGCGGTGGTGACGATACATTATTTGCACTGGTTGACGGTGTTGTTCGTTTTGAAAGAAAAGGAAGAGATAAGAAACAGGTTTCTATCTATCCAGTAGCTGAATAAGCAGATTTAACAGAGGCTTCAAACTTTTTTGGTTTGAAGCCTTGTTTTTAGTCATAAATAAGGAGGACATATTATGTTTGCAGACAGAGCAAAAATATATATCCGATCCGGAAAGGGCGGCGACGGTCACGTCAGCTTTCGCAGGGAATTATATGTTCCGAATGGCGGTCCGGACGGAGGCGACGGCGGTCGTGGCGGTGATGTAATCTTTGAAGTGGACAAAGGTCTTAACACACTGGTAGATTTCCGTCACAAAACAAAATATAAAGCACAGGACGGAGAGGAAGGCGGCAAAAAGCGCTGCCATGGTAAGGATGCAAAGGATCTGATCCTGAAAGTTCCTGAAGGGACAGTTATCCGTGAAGCAGAGACCAATAAAGTCATTGCCGATATGTCGGGCGAGAACCAGCGCCAGATTATCTTAAAAGGCGGTAAGGGCGGTCTTGGAAATATGCATTTTGCAACCTCTACCATGCAGGTTCCGAAGTATGCACAGCCGGGAAAGCCTGCACAGGAACTCTGGGTGAATCTGGAACTTAAGGTGATCGCAGATGTTGGGCTTGTAGGTTTCCCGAATGTTGGTAAATCCACATTCCTTTCCCGTGTAACCAATGCACAGCCAAAGATTGCAAATTATCATTTCACAACACTCAGCCCGAACCTTGGAGTTGTAGATCTGGAAGGTGCAAAGGGATTTGTTATTGCAGATATTCCGGGACTGATTGAAGGAGCATCAGAAGGTGTCGGACTTGGACATGAATTTTTGCGTCATGTTGAACGTACCAAGATGATGATCCATGTTGTGGATGCGGCAGGTATCGAAGGACGCGATCCGGTTGAAGACATTTACAAGATCAATGCTGAACTGGAAGCCTATAACAAAGAAATTTCCATGCGTCCACAGGTCATTGCAGCGAATAAGGTTGACCTGATCTATTCCGAAGATGAAGATCCGATCCAGAGACTGAGAGATGAGTTCGAGCCAAAAGGAATCAAGGTATTCCCGATTTCCGGTGTAACCGGAGAAGGGCTTTCTGATCTTCTTTACTATGTAAATAATGAACTTCAGAAGTTGGATGACAAGCCGATCGTATTTGAACAGGAATATTTCCCGGAAGAAGAGATCATCCACATGGATCTTCCATATACCGTGGAAAAAGAAGACGATGTATTTGTAGTAGAGGGACCGAAGATCGAAAAGATGCTTGGTTACACCAATCTGGATTCCGAGAAGGGATTTGCTTTCTTCCAGAAATTCCTGAAAGAAACCGGTATCCTTGAACAGCTTGAAAATGCAGGTGTTCAGGAAGGCGATACTATCCGTATGTACGGTCTTCAGTTTGAATATTACCGTTAGAAAAGAACATAATTTCAGAAAGGAGAAGTTTTATGACTTCCAAACAGAGAGCTTATTTAAAGAGCCTTGCGATGACAATGGATCCGATCCTTCAGATCGGTAAATCCAGCGTAACACCGGAACTTACCGCAGCTGTTGCAGAAGCGCTTGAAGCAAGAGAACTGATCAAGCTTCACGTTCTTCAGAACTGTGGAGATGATCTGCGTGGAATGGCAGAGATCCTTGCAGAGCGTACACGTTCCCAGGTGGTACAGGTTATCGGAAGAAAAATCGTTCTTTATAAAGAGGGAAAAGACGATAAGAAGAAAATCGTTCTTCCTTAATGAGTGGAGTATAGATTATGAGAATCGGTATTATGGGCGGAACATTTGATCCCATCCACAACGGGCATCTGATGCTTGGTGAATATGCATACCAGCAGTTCCATCTGGATGAAGTGTGGTATATGCCAAACGGCAATCCGCCCCATAAATCAAATCCGGAAATACGAAAAGATTTACAGGACCGTGCCGAAATGACACGCCTTGCAATTGAAGAGATCCCGTATTTCCGGCTTTGTACCTATGAAATGGATCGAAAGGAAACTTCGTACTCCTATCAGACAATGGAGTATTTTAAAGAGACTTATCCGCAGGATGAATTTTATTTTATCATCGGTGCGGATTCTCTTTTCAATCTGGAAACCTGGAAATGTCCGGAAAGACTTCTGAAAACAGCGGTCATCCTGGCAGCATATCGGGATGATGCAGGAGCGCCGAAAGAAATGCGCCGTCAGATCACATATTTGAAAGAAAAGTATGCATGTGATATCCGGCTTCTCCGTACCCCTGTGATGCCGGTTTCTTCCAGTGAGATCCGGCAGATGATCCGAGGAGGAGAGACAGAAGATCTTCCGATTCCGAAAAAGGTTGCAGATTATATAGATTTGAACAGATTATATCAGGTGAGTGAACATGACGGAAACAATACTTAAGATGCAGAAAAAAGTAAAACGGTACCTGGATAAAGACCGTTATGATCATACGATCGGTGTGATGCATACGGCAGGCTGCCTTGCCATGCGTTATGGTGCCAATCTGGAGCAGGCTTTGACGGCAGGACTTTTACATGACTGTGCAAAATGTGTGCCGGCAGATGAAAAGATTAAGCTCTGCGAGAAAAATCATATCGAAATTTCCGATGCAGAGAACAAAAATCCGGGACTTCTGCACGCAAAGCTGGGCGCATTTTTTGCCTGGAAAAAATATGGAATAGAAAATGAAGAGATTCTACGATCGATCGAGTCTCATACAACCGGTCGTCCGAATATGTCTCTGCTTGATAAGATCATTTATATCGCAGATTATATTGAGCCTGGAAGAGATGTTGCACCAAATCTTCCGGAAGTACGTGCGCTTGCATTTGTAGATATCGATGCATGTCTTTACCGTATTCTGGAAGATACACTTGCATATCTTGCCGAAAAAGGTGCAACGTTAGATCCTGCGACAGAAGAGACATTTTTATATTATAAAAACCTGAAAAACAGTGATTCCGAAAAGGAGGACAAAAACTGATGCAGACAATCGAGCAGTCAAGAGAGATGGCAAAACTTGCCTGCGAAGCACTCGCTGACAAAAAAGGCGAAGATATCCGTGTAATTGACATTGCAGGAATCTCTGTGCTTGCAGATTATTTTATTATTGCAAACGGAACCAATGAAAGCCAGGTAAGAGCACTGGTTGACAATGTAGAAGAGACACTCGGAAAAGCAGGATACGAAGTCAAACAGCGTGAAGGCTATGGCCTTGGAAGCTGGGTACTGCTGGACTTTGGCGATATTATCGTTCATGTATTTGACAGAGAAAACCGTGTTTTCTATGATCTGGAAAGAATCTGGAGAGACGGAAAACAGGTTGATCCGGAAGAATTATAAAAGAATTCTGTACAGAAGTAACTAGCATTTTTCTATAATTTGTAAAAACAATTATTCTGTAGCAAAC
>NZ_JAQEKS010000025.1:0-698 GCF_027679115.1 Coprococcus sp. TM115-187
ATACTGCGTACTCATCAGTCATAACTATTTCTCTCAATATAATATTTTGCCGCTTCCTGCAAAGATATCCCCTTCTTTCTCGCTTTATCTCTCACACTGCTTACAGAGATACTTTTCATTCTACAAAAGGAATTGATTGATTCATATACACTTCCATCCTCCCAAATAAATTGCCGCTGTTTCGTAATCTTTCTAATATAATCAATCGCCTCATCATAATCGCTGTCTTTATTCCGGAACCTATAAGAATGCACAGATTGAACATTGATTCCATATTGCTTGCAGCATTCTTTCAAGTCCTTATACCTATCACCTTTATAGTAAAACGCGTTCATTTCCAGATTCTTCTTCCTTTTCAAACAATGCCGGAATGCTTCTTGTGCCGAACAATTCTTTCGCCATGCTCTATTGCGCACCGCTTTTAATGACACATTAAATTTCGTACAACATACCGATAAAGATGGATATAAAACGGACTCCCATTCAAACTGTTCCTCTGCATTTTTTGTATAATAATATTCAACCGCCTCTACCCTACTCTTTTTTGTTCTCCACATGTAACCATAAACGCTGCTGACATTTATACCAAGATTGCGGCAGCAGTCACTCAAATCATGATAAATACTATCCCGGAATACAAATGTTCTGGAATCTATTTTTTGTCCTTCCTGCTTTTCAATACGATTGATATAAAATTT
>NZ_JAQEKS010000025.1:708-45166 GCF_027679115.1 Coprococcus sp. TM115-187
ACATCCAAATGCTCTGCAACATGATGTAAATGTAATATATTCCTGTCCGCAGAAATATATTTTTCTTTTATTATGATAATTCAAATAGCTGGAAAGCGCATGCCGCAGCAGAAAATGCTTTCTTTTTGCATATCGCCGGACGCAGATCGGTTTAATCTCATATGCCGTGCAGCATGCGGCGAAACTGTCATAAGTCACATAGTTATATGTAAAACGATTATATTTATAATACTGATAATAATGGCTGAGCGCCTCCTCTTTTGATATTCTATTTTTCTGCATATAAGTACATAGGGATTTATAGTTTATATTGTAATAATCGCAGCATTTTTTTAAATCTGTCCACCTCACTTTCCTCCTTTATTACAAAATATTGCAAAATGTTATAGAATTAAAAAGTCCTTGCCTGACATCTCTGCCTGACAAGGATCTTTTTTTGATACTTTTTATTACTTCTTCTTTAAGAGGACATTTATTTGATTTATTCTCGAGAAACTTCCTACGCTTCTCTTTCCATTCCCATTCCTTCTGCAAGCTTCTTGCTGAATACAAGTACAACTGCACCCAGAATCGCTACCACCGCGCCGATTCCGATGAAGAACGGCACTTCGCTTCCTTCTTTATAGAAGTTAACGAGGATCATGTTAAGAGCAGCTCCTACTGACTGAGACATTGACCATACAGTCATCATCTGTGTTACAAAGGCTTTTGGCGCTGCTACTGCTGTGATCGAATATCCGATCGGGCATGTAAATCCTTCAGCAAACATCAGTACTGCATAGAACAATACGATCCACCATGCATTTACTTTTGCATCGCCTGGGTAGATGATATAAAGGAGTGCAATGATCATTGCGCCAAGTCCCCACAAAATCGTTCCGAATCCCATCTTTGTTGTTCCGAATGGCTGTTTCTTGCCAAGTTTTGTCCAAAGCATAGTAAGGAAGCTACCAAAGCAAACCGCAAAGATTGCCGGGATTGTCTGGAAGGAAGCTGCCGGAATTTCTACTCCGAAGATCACACGGTTTACTTTTTCTTCATAGAAGATAGCAAGGATTGAAATTGTCTGTGTCCAGATCAAAAGTGTAACGGCATTACAAATAAATGGCGGAAGCAGACAAAGCACTTTCTTTTTCTCATGCTTTTCTGTCTTCTTGCTTGAGTAGATGAAGACAAGATAAGCAAGCGGGATAAAGATAGAAATAGTACTTACTACGTTTGCAAAGGAAGATATTTTCAGCTTTCCTGTTGCAAATGAAACTGCTAAAGCTGTTCCTACGATAGCAACAACAATAAGCATTTTTACAACGAAAGAACGTTTCTTATCTGCCGGAAGCGGATCATCCGGTTCCAAACCGATATTTCCGAAGAATTTTTTGTAAGTAGCAATATAAGCAACAGTACCTAAGAATGAGAGAACTGCTGCTAATGCGAATGCTGCGTGGTATCCGCATTTCGCTGCAATTACACCCGCAAGAGCCGGAGCTGCTGCACCGATGTTGGAAATTACGTAAGAAATTGTGAAGGCACTGTCACGTCTTCCATCGTTCTCATCATAGAATTTACCGATCAGAGTTTCGATACATCTTCCTGCGAAGAGTGAACCGAATACCATACATCCCATAGCTGCTGCATATCCTACTACCCCAAGTGGAAATGCAAGTAAAGTATAACCGATAAATCCGGTAACTCTGGCTACAAGCAGTGACCTACGACATCCAAGGATACGATCGCAGACATAGCTTCCGATGATGGTTGTCATTCCGACTACAGTTGCGTATAAAGAAATCAACTGTGCTGCATCCGCTTTATCGAATCCAAGACCTGCAGGTGCATTTGCATACAGGTAATAGATCATTATAGCACTCATTGCGTAACTTGAAAAAGATGAACAAAGCTGTACAAAACTGAGAGTCCCCACTCCCCTAGGCTGACCTAAAAACGCGGTCTCCTTTTTTAAGGCTTCATCATATTGATTCATTTTTATTTTTCCTCCAAATAACATATACTTCTCATTCAATAAAAAACAGTTTATATTTTCCCCGATTTTTCCTGCTGCCCTCCTTTTTCCATGATTATATTCACTTGTTTTTATCTTGAACCTTTCTTGTATCTTACTGAATTTTCCCAAAATTGTCAACATTTTACATTTAACAAAATGCATTTATACTCATTTTTGTAACCATACACAAAAAAGATGAAAAGAGTTTGGTTTCCCATGACTCTTTTCATCTTTTTTTCGTCATTTTTCACATATAGAAAATTCCATTTTCGGAATTTTATTAACAATTAAACACTTCCATGATCTTTTGGATTTTTATATCTTGAGGTGTTCCAAAATTATGATAAACAACCTGAAAAGTAAGATCTACTGATAACCATATAATACAAAAGACATAATAACACCTCAAAAATCATCTTTTACAATACATGAAACTCCGGCTTTTCCTCCCCATATACACCCCAGAGCACCACTCCTCCAAGCACGATCGCCAGGCACAAAAGTCCTGAAAACATCACCATAAACGGCAGGCAGATCTGGCCACACAGCTGGAACGGCTGATCCCGGTAATCCCAGATCCCGATCTTCAGCCATTTATTACAGATAATCCCCGTCATAAATTCCAAGGATGTCAGGAAAAGCACTGCCCGGATAATCTGAATCCACATCGGCTCAGACCAGTGCATTACCTCGCCCTGAAAACTGCAAAATGTCAATGCAACTCCCCCAAGCACAAACATGGTCCAATGAGAAAATCCACGAAACCAGATCTCGATCAGATAATAGGTGCTTCCCCCTGCTGCTATCAGAAAGACTATCTCACTTACCCTTTTACTCACTCTTTTCACCATAAAAAACGCCCTCACTATGCAAATCTCTTACATAGCATGAGCGTTTCTTTTGGATTTTATCACAAATCATTGGATTTATTTACAGAGTTCTCCCATATAATAGAAGCCTTTTGCCTCTTTTAAGTAAACTGTCACGATCTTACCGATCATGCTTTCATCTCCCGGGAAATGTACCAGGAGGTTGTTGCTCATTCGTCCTGTCACCAATGACGGATCATGATCGTTGACACTTTCTACCAGCACATCCTGTGTGGTTCCCTGATGTACAGAGCATACTTCCGCCGAAATCTGCTGCACCTCTTTTAAAAGGCGATCAAAACGGTCTTTTACCACGTCGTCAGGAACCTGATCTTCCATTGCTGCCGCAGGGGTTCCTGTTCTCTTGGAATAGATAAAAGTAAAGGCACTGTCATAACGCACCTGTCTTACAATATCCAGAGTATCCTGGAAATCTTCCTCTGTCTCCCCAGGGAATCCGACGATAATATCCGTTGTAAGGGAAATATCCGGCACTGCTTCGCGGATCTTTCTTACCACCTCAAGATAATGCTCCTTGGTGTAATGGCGGTTCATCTTCTGCAGGATCCTGCTGCTTCCTGACTGAACCGGAAGATGCAGATGCTTGCAGATTTTCTTGGAATGTGCCATTACATCAATCAGTTCATCTGATAAATCCTTTGGATGGGAAGTCATAAAGCGGATTCTCTCCAGTCCTTCAATCTTCTCAATCTCCTGAAGAAGCTGTGCAAATGTCATCGGCTCTTCCAGATTCTTTCCATAAGAGTTTACATTCTGACCAAGGAGCATAACTTCTACCACACCATCTGCCACAAGTCCTTCAATCTCGCGAATGATATCTTTTGGATTACGGCTTCTCTCACGTCCACGCACATACGGTACGATACAGTAGCTGCAGAAATTGTTACATCCGAACATGATGTTAACACCGGATTTGAAGGAAAATTTACGTTCGCTCGGAAGATCCTCCACAATCTTATCGGTATCCTTCCAGATATCGATCACCATTCTCTCAGATTCAAATCTTGTCACGATCAGTTCTGCAAATTTATAAATATTGTGAGTTCCAAAGATCAGGTCAACAAACCGATAGCTCTTCTTGATCTTCTCTACAACAGTCGGTTCCTGCATCATACATCCGCAGAGTCCGATGAACATATGCGGATTCTTTTTCTTCTTTGCACCAAGCTGTCCCAGACGTCCGTAAACACGCAGATTCGCATTTTCACGGACAGTACAGGTGTTGTAGATAACGAAGTCTGCTTTCTCTTCATCCGACTCTTCCTTGTATCCGATCAGTTCCAGAACTCCGACCAGCTTTTCAGAGTCACGAGCGTTCATCTGACAACCGAAAGTCGTCACGCAAAAAGTCAGATCTCTTCCGATCTCCTGTGCTTTTTCGCTTACATACTTCCGCGCTTTGGCAATGTAATAGTACTGTCTCTCCGGCTCAGTGACCGGAGCTTCTTTGGTAAGATCTATTGCATCAAAATCAATATTATTCATATGTTATTAACCTCTCTATACAAACTGGTTCAGCCCTGCATCATATTCATAATCAATGGATGCCAGTTTCTCTGTCAGTTCTTTTTTCTCAATCTGCATCTCCTGGCAAAGAGTATCCAGATCTGCATAAAAATCCCGTAATTTTGTATTGACCACACTCAGAAGGATCATTGGATCCTTTGGTAAATCTGCCATGTTTTTATCCTCTTTTTCTAATAATCTCTCGTTTTCAACACGGTATTTCGGATATAATCAAAAGTTTTCTCTTCCCCGTCTGCCGCGAGCATATAGAGAAGTTCTTCCAGAAGTGCCCTGGTATCCTTATGCATCCAGTCCCCTGCAATACCGTGAAGATAATATTCAAGCGGTGACGTATCCGTATATTTATCTTTCATATAAATCTTGGAGGCTGCGATCCGGTCCATTAACATCTCGACCACATACTCTTTGGGCATCTTCATCCCGGTAAGCATTGGTTCCCCTTCCAGTCCGTAGTCAATCCAGTATTCATAATGATGTTTATTGCGTCCTTTATGGTGCAGCCATGCCGAAGAATAGCCCTTTTCTTCTCTTTCTGCGTTATTCGGGCTCCGGTTTCCCTGGAAATACCTGCACCCAACCCAGAACTCCGCCGGAGAGTACTTCGACATATCATGCAAAAGTCCCTGTCTGTAAAGTCCTACCTTAAAGCAGTTCTTCATAACCAGATATTTGTGATGTGTTATGGTGCAAAAATGTTTCCAGATTTTCATTCTTTAGCCTGCCTTCCAACAAAAACTTTGATCGTTCGCTCCTCCAGCTGAACCTTCTTATCTTTTACCGGAACTGCTTCTTTTTCATCCAGGACTCCTTCTTTTGTCCCTGCTATGCACACCCATTCCATTCCTTTTGGAAGGGAAGGAAGTGCAAATGAATGAGAAAGCCAGTGCATATTATATGCAATATAAAAGTCCTTCTCTGTACTTTCTTCATGATAGAATACACCAAGCTGTCTGCTTGCACGCCCTGCCGGCATCTGCCACGCATCCTCCCCATGATAGGAAATCTGAGGGATTCCGCTTCTGCCCATCGTGTCTTCTGATTTTTTCGCTATCTGCTTCATACAGGCTTTGCGAAGTGCAATCAGTCGACATACAAATGTATATAATTCTTCCTGTCTGGAAAGCTGGTTCCAGTCAAGCCATGATATCAGATTATCCTGACAGTATGCATTATTATTCCCTTTCTGGGTATTCATAAATTCATCCCCGGAAAGGATACACGGCATTCCCTGTGCAAATAAAAGTAAAAAGAACGCATTAAATATCTGATTCTTCCGCAACTCGTTAACCGCCTTTTTCCGGCTGTTCCCTTCTGCCCCACAGTTCCAGCTGTAATTGTAATCCGGACCATCCAGATTATTCTCACCATTTGCTTCGTTGTGCTTTCCATCATAGGAAACTACATCACAGAGCGTAAATCCGTTGTGGCTTGCAATATAATTATACAGCTGTGTATCCTGATTCTTCAGCTGGCAGATCACATCCCGGATCATGCCCTCATCTCCCTTTAAGAAACGGCGCATCACATTCTGGAATCCGTCTTCTTTTTTGAGGATCTTACTTTTCGCAAGCACAGGATCCTTTGCAAGTTCATCCGGATTGCAGATATATGGATTCACAATAAATCCATCCACATGATACTGCATCACCCAGTAACGCAGGCAATCTAAAATCAGAGAAAACGTAGTTCCCTCTGTGAAAGGCATCTCAAGAATAACTTCAATCCCTGCAAGATGCATCTGACGAACAAGTGACTTCATCTCATTCACCGGATCTCCTGCTGCATATGATGCTTTTGGTGCAAAGAAATATGCTTTTCCATATCCCCAGTAATTCACATGCCTCTGATTCTCATCAAATTCATAAACCGGCATCAGATGGATCTGGTTAATCCCCAATTTTTGAAGATAGGGCAGTTTCTCCGTAACTCCGTCAAACGTTCCTTTGTGTGCGACTCCGGACGAACTGTGTTTTGTAAATCCACGGACATGAAGACTGTAGGCGATCACATCTTCCTTTTTCAGATGTGGAAATTGCGACTTTCCCCAGTCAAATGTATCTGTTACGATCCGGGTACGCAGTTTTCTCTTTTCCTTTGACACAGACCAGTGTTCTCTGCCTGAAAATGCTTTTCCATATGGATCCGGAACTATCTTTCCACCGATTTTATAACAATATTCATAATCTTCCGGTTGTTCCAGCACCACGGAGAGAAAGTGCAGATTTCCTGCCACATCAGAGTATGGCATCTCCTGTGAAAATGCTGAAGCCCTGGCACCTTTTTTATAAATGATCAGTTCACATGTCTGTCCTTCCGGAACTGCTACCGAAAAATTCGCTGTCTGTCCTTCCACAGTACATCCCTGTGGAAACGGAAATCCCACTGCTGTCTTCATATCCACTGTTCCCCCTGTTACTGCCATCCGTCAACTCCATACATATCTACATTCGAGGCATCAATAAAAAATACATCCAGATACGTTGTCTTTTCATAATCATCCCCGTTTAAAATAGCAAAACCGATTTTGGCCGATTCTTTTCCGAGTTTGATCGGTGATTGCGCACTTGTTCCGCGAATCAGGGAATCCGTCTTCTGAAGTTCTTTTTTCAGATCTGGAGAACCATCTACCCCGTAAATCTTTACATCAGTAAGACCGGCTGTTCTTGCTGCAACCAGTGCCCCAAGCGCAATCTGGTCGTTCCCGCACATTACTGCCGTAACATCCTTATTCTCTGCAAAAATCTTGTTAGCTGCTTCTCTTGCCTCGTTCAAATCTCCACTGACATCTGCTCTTCCTACAATCTCAAATCCCTTTCCGGCAATTGCTTCCTCAAAGCCTGTAATTCTCTCTACAATAGAATTCTGTGTAAGACCTTCAAGAATTACAATCTTTCCACCATCCGGACTCTGCTGTATCAGATCTTCTCCACAAAGCTGTCCGGCAGCTTTATTATCCGAACCAATAAAAGCTTCAATATAATCCGTATCCTTAACTTCCGTATCAATATTGATGATCTTAACATCGGCTTCCTTAAGCTCTTTCAGTGCAGGTGTGATCGCATCTCTTGATACCGGACACAGAAAAATGGCATCCAGTCCGTCTTTGATCATCTGATGGATCTGCTCGATCTGGGTGTCTACATTCAGTGCCGGATCTTTTGTCACCAGCGTACTTCCCTGTGCTTCGACTGCTTCTCTCAGTGCCTGCTCAAGTGTAATATAGTATGGATTTTCCATGGTAATACAACTAAATCCAAAACGATAGCTTTTTGCCTCTTCCTTGCTGTCATCGTCCTCTTCTGCTATTGCATTGTCCTGGCTTGTCCCAACATTCTTCTTACAGCCTGCAGTCATGCCAATACAGAGAACCATCACAAGAAAGATAGAAAAAATCTTTTTCTTCATATAGATAAACCTCCCTGAAACCTTTCTTTTATTGTATCTTTTTTACCGCTAATGTCAATACTTTTCCCCTTGCAAATATCCCCATACTCTGTTAGAGTGATAGTATCAGATTGAAAGGAGAACTGAACAATGGAAAAGGAACATAATCTGCTTGAATCCGATGTTGTCACACTGACACTTGATGACGATGTGGAAATCGAATGCGCCATTATCACAACTTTTAATATGGATTCTACCGAATACATTGCACTTCTTCCGCTTGATGAAGACGGTGGAAATGAGGACGGAGACGTATGGATCTATCGCTTTATCCGTGATACCACAGGCGGCTCCGATCATGATCTTCAGAATATCGAAGATGATGATGAGTATGACCGCGCTGCGGATAAGTTTGATGAATGGCTTGATACACAGGAATTTGAAGGCTTTGATATTGAAGAATAATTATTTTATTCTCTGACCTAAAAGCTCTTCCACAAAACGGGACGGTTTGATACTGTTCCCGTTTTTTTGTGTAATATAGGAAATACAGAGATTATTCTTCGCACGGGTTAGTGCTACATAAAAAAGTCTTCTCTCTTCTTCAATCTCATCTTTCTTTTCTGCCTTCTGATGCGGAATCTCACCCTCATTGGCATGGATCACAAATACATCCTCAAATTCCAGTCCTTTCGCTGAATGGATCGTCATCAGCTGTACCTTATTCTCCCGCTCTCCTTTGATCTTCCTTGCCTTTGCCTGCTGTTCTTCCAGCTCCTGCGTATATTTTGCAATATGGATTTCCCATTCATCATAGGATTTGAAGTTTTTACTCCTCTCCTCAAGCTCTGCCATCACATCCATCAGCTGCTTCCACGAAATCTGATGTTTTTCGGCATATTCCTTCAGAAAATCATCATATCCGATCTTTTTCCGGATATACTGGATTGCCGCATAAGGTGCCATATTCTTCATCATACGGACATCCACATCAAACTGGTCAATAATATCCAGCATCCAGTCCTTATCGC
Organism: Coprococcus sp. TM115-187; assembly: GCF_027679115.1. NCBI lineage: Bacteria > Bacillati > Bacillota > Clostridia > Lachnospirales > Lachnospiraceae > Coprococcus > Coprococcus sp. TM115-187. The sequence goes on from NZ_JAQEKS010000025.1 coordinate 9,543, forward strand.
AATAAAATTTACGCAGATCCTCAAAATTTACCTGCCGGTTCTCCATACTGTTCCGTGCCAGATACCTGAGTGGTCGGTTACAGATTGTCAGGAAAAGCGACCTGTCCCGCTTTCCTGCTGCCAACTGCAGATATGCCATCATATCTTTTACAATAAAATGCCTGTAAAAATTGGTCACATAATCTCGCATTTCAAACGGGATACGGTGTTCGCTTAATATTTCCGAAATCATTCGCGCCTGGACTGCTGCCCGGAAAAGTACAGCAATTTCTCCCGGCTTTATTCCCTGGTCCAGTTTTTTCTGGATCTCTTCCGTTACATACTGCGCCTCTTCCTGTTCATCCAGGACTTCCTGCACATGAACATTCTGTCCTCTTCCCCGAAATGACTGTACACGCTTATAAAAACGGGTATCATTATGCAAAATCACTCTTGCCGCTGCTCCGGTAATAAATTCGGTAGAACGATAATTCACCGTCAGCGAAATGGTCCGAAGTGACGGGAATTCCTGCTTCATATAAAGCATCAGCTCCGGCTTTGCTCCACGAAATCCATAAATGGACTGATCATCATCCCCGACTACAAACAAATTGTACCTCGGTGCTGCAAGCATCCGGATCACTTCATACTGCACACGGTTGATATCCTGGAATTCATCGATCAGGATATACTGGAAACGCTTCTGCCATCCTTGCAGAATCTCCGGCTTTTTCCGGAAAAGTGCATAACACTGTACCAACATATCATCAAAATCAAATTTTTTCAGTTCTTTTTTCTGATGCTCATAGCTGCGGAACACTTCTGCAAACTCATCTTGTGTAAGATACTTACTGTGAAAATCTTTCAGATGACAAAGTCCGTTCTTTACCATGCCGACTTCCCGCAGAAGTTCTCTCACCAGTTCCTCTTCATCTTCTACCTCAGGTGTTGATTCGATATCGGTCTGGTCTAAGACCTCCTGTAAAAGTACAGAGGACTCTTTTTCAGACATCAGATTATTCGCACCAATCCCATAGGCACATTTTAGAATCCCATAAAAAATACTGTGAAAGGTCCCAAACGTTACCGGATAATTTTTTCCGGCAGTCAGCCTTTCAAAACGTTCTTTCATTTCACGTGCTGCATATCTTGTAAAAGTAATTACAAGAATCTGATCCGGGCGTACTCCGCTCTCCTCAATCAGATAACGGGTACGTTCTGTGACAATAAGCGTCTTTCCCGAACCCGGAGGTGCCAGCACCATACACGGTCCATTCCCGTGCTTTATCGCTTCATCCTGTCCTCTGTTTAGTTTCATGAACTCCCCTTCTCATATGTAATACAACAGAACGGATTCCTCTTCCGCATTACGCGAAAAAAGAAATCCGTCCCCCATGCATACTTTTATATCTGTATATTATCTGCTTAATAATTCTATTGCATTCTTGATTCTTTCTACAGATTCTGCCTTACCAAGAACTTCCATGATCTCAGTCGCTCCACCCGGAGTATTCTGCTTTCCTGAAACTGCAGTTCTTACCGGCCACATCACATATCCGTTCTTATAACCTTTTTCTTCTGCAAATCCCTTCAGCAGCCCGAATAATGCGTCGTTACTGTAATCATCCCATACTTCCAGTCTTGGAAGAATTTCTTTTAATACTTCCAGAGAAGTCTCTTCGTTAGTCTTCATCTTCTTATGGCAATACATTGCAGTATCATATTCCGGAACAGCTTCAAAGAAATCAATCTGGTCTTTGATATCAGGAAGGATTTCGATACGGCTCTTGATCAGAGACGCAATCTTTTTCAGATCATAATCCTTTGTGATCACTTTCTTGATATACGGCTCTGCAAGTTCATAGAATTTATCAAAATCCATAGCCTTCAGATATTCCCCGTTCATCCACTTCAGCTTATTGATATCAAATACAGCCGGTGATTTGCTCATATGATGATAGTCAAATGCTTCAACAAGTTCCGGCAGTGAGAAGATCTCTCTGTTATCCTGCGGACACCATCCAAGAAGTGCCACATAATTTACAATTGCTTCACTTACAAATCCCTGATCCAGAAGATCTTCGTAAGAAGAATGTCCACATCTCTTGCTGAGCTTTTTGTGGTTCTCATCTGTAATCAGCGGGCAATGTACATAGACCGGTACTTCCCATCCAAATGCTTCGTAAAGACGGTTGTACTTCGGTGCTGAAGAAAGATATTCATTCCCTCGGACAACGTGTGTAATATTCATCAAATGATCATCAATAACGTTCGCAAAATTATAGGTCGGATATCCGTCTGATTTGATCAAGATCATATCATCCAGTTCCGCATTCGGAACGGTAATATCTCCATAAATTTCATCATGGAAAGTTGTGGTTCCCTCTGTCGGCATATTGATACGGACAACATATGGCTTTCCGGCTGCAAGGTTTGCTTCTATCTCTTCTTTACTCAGATGCAGACAATGCTTGTCATAATTCACAATCTGTGTTCCATCCTCTGATACAGAAGTCTTCAAAGATTCCAGACGTTCTTTATCACAGAAACAGTAGTATGCATCTCCCTGTTCAATTAACTGCTTAGCATACTTCATGTAAATTCCTGAAGCCTGTCTTTCACTCTGAACGTATGGTCCGACACCGCCATCTTTATCTGGGCCTTCATCATGAACAAGGCCTGTCTTCTCCAGTGTTCTGTAAATAATATCCAATGCACCTTCTACATATCTTTCCTGATCTGTATCTTCAATACGGAGCATAAAATCTCCGCCTTCATGTTTTGCGATCAGGTATGCATATAATGCAGTACGCAAATTACCGACATGCATTCTACCTGTCGGACTCGGTGCAAATCTTGTTCTGACTTTTTTCATTTTAGTGTTCCTCTCTTTAACTTCTGTTTTATTTTCACTGTGAAAATAAACTATTCACAGTTCTCTATGACATTCAAATATATGTTCATCTTTATAATACTAACACATTCCCTTTTTTACTTCAAGCATTCCGAAGCCACTATTTTTCCCGTTTTTCTGTATTTTGCGGTTCCTCAGCTCCAGGAACGATCTTTCGGACATACTTCATGGAATTCTGCTTCCACTCACTCTTCTGAAAAGCCTGGAAAAAGGTATCCACGACAAAAATTGCAAGAGAGATCACGCCTGCGATCTCCAATGTCTGGATCAGATAAAATTCGGACATCGCCTCGTTCCCGTCGATCAGATAATGAACCGTCTGGTACATCCCGTTTCCGGGAACAGTCGGAAGAACCCCGGCAATCAGAAACAACGTAACCGGTGTCTTATAAACTCTCGCAAAAATATGCGAAACAACCGCAGCTGCAACTGCTGAATATAAAGATGCCATCACATCTCCCCTGCCAAAATGTATTGCAAGCAGATAAACAAATCCACCAATTGCTCCTACAATACCAGCCTGAAGAACAAAGCGGCGCGGAACCTGAAGGAGAACCGCAAAACTGTAAATAGATAAAAACGCTCCAAATACCCGGATGATCATTTCAAAAAAAGTACTGTTCATTTTTTGCTCTCCTTCCTGCTAAAAAATCTTTGCGCAAAGCGCCAGCCCAATACCAATTCCAATTGCAATCCCAAGTGCTTTTAAGAAAGCTTCCATCACTCTTGCACCACCGGAAAGATAATCCCCCCGCAAGGTATCCCTGACAGCATTGGTGATTGCCATTCCCGGTACAAGAGGCATGAAACTTCCTATCATAACAGTATCCATATTCATCTGATCACCCAGACCTTCTTTTAGAAGGCAGCAGGCAAATGCAACACCAAATCCTGCGAAAATATCCTGAATAAATGGGTGAAATTTCAGATCCTGTCCCGCTGATACAAAGGCAACAAGAAAAAGTCCTACAACGATGGCTGCCCCGGTATCTGCAATGGATCCACCAAAAAAAATTGTAAATCCCACACCAACCCCCATCATTGCCAGGTTGGTTGTCTTGCGGCTGAACTCGAACTGTTTTAACGTCGAAAGCTTCTCATATGCCTGCTCTAGTGTCAGATCATCTCCACAATACTGCCTGGAAATCTCATTAACATCTACGACGAGCTTTAGATTGGTATCCCGTTCTTCTACTCTCTTTGTAACAGTAACTGCCTTTTCGTTCTCCAGTTTGATCGTCGCGGAAATTCCGGTCATGATCACCAGAACTTCTGCCATCTCGATGTGATCCGCCGTCTTCAGTATATGATGCATGGTATCTTCCACACGATACGTTTCCGCTCCGCTTCGCAGCATTATTTCACCGGCAAGCATCGCCGTTTTCAGTAATAATTGCGTATCCATGACTTTCTCCCTCTCACTTTTTCGGATTTATAACTGTCATGATACTATTTCCTATTCTAAAAATCAACCAAAAATTTTTCGTACACAAAACAGTACAATCATTACCGTTCACAGTATCTGTGACAAATAATGTATAATCTTTCTGCAAAAACAGTTTTTCGCAAGGAAAAAGGCTTCCCGGTCTTATGACCGGAAAGCCCATCTTCCTGAATTAGAGTGAGAGTGTTTATAAAAAGGCAGATTTTATTAGTTAATATATCCGCTCTTTTTCAGTTCTTCCTCAGCTTTTGCGAGGTTTGCGTCTGATACACGGATGATTGGTCCTGTGCATCCCATTCCGCTTTCTGCGTAAATGCCGAGTTTCCACAGTACTTTAACTGCGTCTTCCAGATCCATAACTTCAATTCCAGGGATCTGTGCTGTTACGATTTCCTTCGGTGGCTCTTTAACTTCTTCTTCAGCCACTGCCGGTTTCTGTGATGCTTTATGTTCATCCAGGATTTCTTTTAATCCTGCTTTCTTAACAGCTGCAAATTCTTCTTTCGCTACTTCAAATACTTTTCCTCTTACCAGCTGTGCTGCGTAACGGATCGCATTTGCGATAACCGGTGCTCCGGATGCTCTGGATACGATCATAACAAGCTGTTCATATCCTTCTCCGATTCCAGGTCCGTATCCGAATCCTGTTGCTTCAAAGCTTCCACCTGTTGTGAAAGAAGAAAGCATCTTCACCATGATATTTCCGGTAAGGGAATCTGTTACCATGATATCTGGGGATGCCTGAAGGACGTCATTTCCTCTCATAACGCATCCGCCATCTGCTCTTCCTGATTCTGCAAATTCGATCGGATACCCGTTCTCCTGCAGTTTCTTCAGAGCTTTCTCTGTCTGACGTGCACCGTCTACATTCAGGATACCAACGGTCGGATTCTTCTTGCCACAAGCTTTTGCAGCGATGATTCCGTAGATCGCATTTTTGATCATTCCTTCAATACGGTCTGTGCTGGATGTTCCTGTTGTATTAGCGATGAACATTTCTTTTGCAGTTGCCGGTGTTACACAGCGTCCTACTGTAGATACACCGATCGGGAATGGGAAGTGCATGGTTACTGCTGCATCTACTTCTCCATTCTTCAGCATTTCTTCCATCTTATCATGACCTTCTTCATCGTTAGCCACTTTAACAGTTGTAACGCCTTCTGCTTCTAATGTTCCGATATAATATACATCAATTCCGTCTTTTGCCGCTTCAATTGCCGCTGCCATAGAGTTTTCTTCTCCATGTTCGCTTCCCATTCCGGTCAGTGCAACTTTCGGGCGCTTTCCGAAGCTTCCTGTCTCCAGTCCCTGCGCCATCTCCATAAAGGTGTCGGCAATCATTCTTTCAATTCCATTTGCCATTTTGTTTGTCCACCTTTCTTATTCTTCTGTTGCCATTAATGATGCTGCAAAATCTTTCATTGCTTTTGCGATCAGTCCTTTTACTTCTTCTTCTGATACGCCGCTGTTATCTTCTGCACCAGTATTTGCCTGGATTACGAAAGATACACCGTCGAAGAGGTTGGTCATACGTCCAAGGAACAGACTTCCTTTTCCGATGATCATGGCTTTATTGATCTTTCCTGCAAGGATATCTTCTCTTGCAAATCCGATGTACGGTACACCTGAAGGAATATGTCCCTGAGTCGGAGCCCATCCTGTCAGTCCGTGTTCTCCTGCAAAACTTGCAAGTTCTTTTCTGTCAAGTTCGCCTCTCTTAACTGCGAGAGCTGCGATCATCTTGTAGTTAGCAAGCGGTACATCTCCAGCTCCTGCCGGTTTTGTGATATCCGGGTTCTGCATTTCCGGAGAGAATTTATCGATATCTGTGATCTTAAGTCCTGCTCTTTCCAGTGGATCAGCTACAAGGCTTCCGATTACGTTCTGCGGAGCACTTCCTGTTCCTACTGTATGGCGTCCAAGGATATCCAGGTTGATTTCCGGGTTTACGCCATCGTTTTCTGCGATGATTACACAGAATCCACCAAGGCAGTCTTCCAGGATCGGAAGACCTTTCTTTACATGGTCTTTACCGTTCATACCAAGTTTTGCTGTACAACCACCAGCTGTTACAGCTACACATTTGTATGCGCCTGATTTTACGAGAGCTGCTGCTTCGATCAGTGCGTGAGATGGTCCGGCACAGAATCCACGTGAGTCAGAACCTGTTGCGTTCAGAAGTCCTGCAACTTCAGCTGCTGCTTTTGCGAAGTTACCGCCACCACGCTGGTTCATATCACCACAAGCTTCTTCTGCACAGTCGATGACATACTCAACGTCTGTCTTTTCGATTCCTGCGTTTCTTACACCATAGAGGAGGGCGAGCACGCTGGATGCCTTACTCATAATGTTTTCATGCATAACATGAGCTGAAAGGTTTGCATCAATGTCATGCGCTCTCTTTACACAGCCTACCAGTTTGTTTTCATGATACAGACCTTCAGCATGCTCTTCATTTACAAAATGTTCAATTTCTGAGATTTCAAATCCCTCGATTACTTTTTCTACGATATCATCTGTGATGATCGGATCTGCTGCAAATTTTTCTTTTGTAGCTGCTACAAATCCTTTTTCAAGCATAACAACTTCGAACATGTCGCATGCCTGAGCTAAAAGAAGGAATTCGTCTTCCGGCATGATTTCACCGTATTTTCCGTAACGCTCTGCACCTTCTTTTACTTTATCGTAGTAAGGAAATTCAACCTGGGCAAGGTCGTCCGGTGTTGCATTTCCGATATATACCTGATTCGGCCAATAATTTACACATGTATCATATGACCGAAGATGATCTCTAAGTTCTTTTAAATATTCTGATTCCGGATTAACAACTCTTTCTGTTGTCTGTGTTGTTCCGTTGTAAACTACCATTTCCGGGGTATGTACGAGTACATATCCTGCTCCTTTAATTACACTGTTCATCGCTGGTTTCCACCTTTCCTGACATTCTCTTTTTACGAATGTCACCATCATTCATTTCTCCGTGATATGCGCGTATAATCTACCTGCCTGATTTAAAAGAATTTTGGCAGAATGCGCTAAACAAGCTTTTCATCAGAAGTGTATCACTGGCACACTTCTGATCTGCTAGGCAACTCACTAATGCAATACCAGCATGTTCCCGATATGCCTGGCAATAAAACAGGCGACAGGAAGAATCCTGCCGCCTGTACCTCTATCTCAGATATTCCGCTTTGAAGGTATACCCCTCTTTATCTTAGAGGTATTTGCAATATTCGTCGCGGATTGCTGACATTTCGTCTACGATATCATCAACATCAAGGACCATTTCCATCATGCCTACCTGTTCATCGTAAACAGCCGGGTCAAATTCTTCTTTTAACTCTGGTTCACATACGTGATATGTCGTGAGTCCAAGCTGGACCCCTGTCAACGGACCTGCGAATGTCGGGTCTCCTGCTGTAACGGTTTCTGCAGCAAGTCCTGCTGCTTCTCCTTCAGCTGCGCCTACGATTACGACTACGTTTTCCGGGCCGTACTCCTCAGCAAATTCTTTTACCCTTTTCTGATTCTCCAGATCCATTGCGCCTGCGCTAGTTCAGACGAAACATTCTGTTGAAGAAAAAACTACATCTCCGCCAGCTGTCTTTACGCATTCTGCGATTGCTGGTCCCGGTACACCGTCACGGTCACCGATAATAACAACTTTTTTATCTTTTAAAATTGCCATGATGTCTTTTCCTCCTTCCTTTCTTTTAAAATTTTGTTTTGTTAATAGTTTTACACGCTTTACGCGATTATATATTGTGAGCACACAAACAGCTCTTTGCCGCCTGTGCGCGGCTCACCGAATTAAATTGGTTTAATGATTAGATATATTTCTTAATCATTGCTTCGATGCTTTCCTGTGTAGCATCATCTTTTACTACTTCTTCTACTTTTTCGCCATCTTTGTAAATAGCCATAACCGGAAGACCAAGGATCTTCTGTCCGATAGCAAGACGACGAGCTTTTGTTGTATTCAGAGATGTGAATTTGATCTTATCTCCGTATTTGTCTGCCATTTCATGTACGAACGGCATCAGAGCCTGGCATGGAACGCATCCATCACCAAAGAAATCTACGAATACATAACCTTCTGCTTTTAAGACTTCGTCTTCAAATGTTTTCTTATCTACTTCTAACATGTCAAATGTCCTCCTCACTCTATTAAAAAGTGTTTATTATTTTAACTCGTTAATATACTTTTCTGCCTGTGTAGCTGCGATTGCTCCATCAGCTGCAGCTGTAACAACCTGTCTTAAGCTCTTAACGCGGATATCGCCTGCTGCGAATACGCCTGGGATATTAGTGTGCATATCTGCATCTGTCGGAATATATCCTCTTTCATCCATCTCAAGACCTGTTCCTTCATAGATCTTTGAGTTTGGAAGTGTTCCGATAAATCCGAATACACCAAACATTCCGTCATCTTCATCAGCTACGATCTTAGTGAGTTCACCTGTTTTAACATTCTTAACAGTCATCTCAGAAAGGATTCCGTCACCGCCAACTTCTTCTACAACCGTATCCCACATAAAGTGAAGTTTTTCGTTCTTGAAAGCTTTTTCCTGGATGGATTTTGCTGCACGAAGCTCATCACGTCTGTGAATAATGGTAACTTTTCTTGCAAATTTTGTAAGGTACATAGCTTCTTCTACAGCAGAGTCTCCTCCACCTACTACGTATACTTCAAAATCTTCAAAGAAGTTTGCATCACAGGTAGCGCAGTAAGAAACGCCCTTACCCATGAATTCTTTTTCGCCTTTGCATCCGATCGGTCTTGCAAAAGCTCCGGTTGCGATGATAACCGTCTTTGACTGATATTCAGCCTTCGCACTCTTCAGTACTTTGATATCGCCGTCCAGGTGTACTTCGTTAATTACATCTGATGCTCTCTCAACGCCGAATTTTTCACACTGCTGTGTCATTCTTGCGATAAGAGAAGGACCGCTTTCCCCTTCTACGATCTGTCCAGGATAATTTTCGATGTCATCTGTGATTGCGATCTGTCCGCCATCTTTACCTTTCTCAATAACCAGTGTTGAAAGACGGCTTCTTCCTGCGTACAGACCTGCAGCTAAGCCTGCAGGTCCCGCACCCAGGACGATCACGTCATAAACTTTGCTCATAACGTTCTCTCCTTTTTTAATAAAATTACATGACCTTCTAACTATGATTTAGTTGTCAAAGATTGTCTGTCCGTCTACTTCTGTTGTAAGAGCTTTCAGAGCTTTTTCAACAAGACCCTTACGAAGAGCATACTCTTCATCTTTTTCAAGAGCCGGATTTCCAAGTGGATGAGGAATAGCAATCGTAGGAACGATTCTGTTCGCACCAACTGTCATGGAAATCGGAGTTACTGTACACATATGAACTACCGGGAGTCCAGCTGCTTCAATTGCTTTTACCATTGTTGCACCGCAACGTGTACAGGTACCTCAAGTAGAGGTCATGATAACTGCGTCAACACCGTCTGCTATAAGTTTCTGAGCATATTCCTCAGCGAAAGCTTTTGCAGAAGCTACGGCTGTACCGTTACCAACTGTTGTATAGAATTTGTTGTGAAGTTTTCCGATAACGCCTTCTTTTTCGAATTCACGCATAACGTCTACAGGAAGTACACGGTCTGCATCTTCGTTAGCGTATACCGGGTCATATCCACCATGAGCTGTTTCGTATGTTTCTTCTGTAAGATCCATAACGCCTGTGATGTCATATTCTCCGTAGTGAGAAGCATTTGAACTTTCGATGTGGTCCGGATTTCCTTTCGGAACGATTCCACCTGAAGTGCAAAGTGCGATTGTAGCCTTGCTAAGGTCTTTGATAGCCGGCTGTGGATCAACACGGTCGAATGATGGCATTGGATACTCTGTCTCGAACGGCTTGTCTGCCAGTTTCTTAAGGAGCATCTTAACAGCTCTCTTAGATCCACGTTCTTTTTCGAAGAAGTTTACACGAACTCCGTTCGGCATATAACCTTCCTGGCAAGAAGCACCGATCTTTTCGCCTTTAGCGATCTTAAGAGCAAGAGGAGCAAGTTTCTTAACTGCATCTCTCATACCAGCTGCGCTGTTCTTTGTAGATACTGTATAAACTTTGTTCTTGAACATATCAGCACCTGGGTTTTCTACATACATACCAGTTACTGCCGGGATTCCAAGTTCTTCCTGTACTGCATCACAGATAGTTCCGCAAGCAACACCGTAACGTCCAGCGTTGAAAGCAGGTCCAGCGATGAAGATATCAGGATTCTGGCTCTTAACCATTTCAAGAATATCAGCTTTTGCTTTGTCAAGGTTTTCATTGAAGTAAGAGTCACCACAAACGATTGTAGCTACGATCTCTGCTTCTTCTCCAAACTGCTGTGTCAGAGCCTGTCCAGGTCCAACGATTTCGCCTACGCGAAGTTCAGCAGGATAATCAGCTTTTTCTTCTCCACCGATCTGAGCGAAGAACTGATTGATATAATGTACAACTTTAATTTTACTCATTATCTTTACGTCCTCCATTCCTAACGTGCACTCAGATATCCAAATCCGGTTTCATTTGTAGCACCGGTAATGGCCTGAATTTCAACTTCGATTGTTCCATCTTCACGATGAGAATGTTCATTACCACCAGCAATGATTGTAACGAAATCTTCTGTTCCGATTACTTTATCCATCTTAGGAAGTACGATTACCTGGTTAGCATTTCCACCGGTTACAACTGCGTCTGCAGCCGGATCAGCGTCAGCGAGTGACTGAGATTTTCCGTCACGTCCAGCATATTCGTCTGTAATGATTACAGTCTTAACGCCTTCAGCTTCGATCTTCTTGCAGTTCATGATAAGGTCAGTATCCGGGTTTCCGAATCCTTCCTGTGAAACGATAACTGCATCAAGGTCTAACAGACGACACATTTTAGCTGTCCAGTCAGATGAACGCATCTTATCTGCAAGGTATACGTTTTCGTTTGTAAGGATCTGGCAAACAAAGTTGATTGTTTTTCCGTGTTCTTCAAAGAGGTCATGTACAACCGGGTTGTTTTCATGAACGTATGTTGGGTTTTTATCACATGCTGATACACAGTTACCAGATACAATAGCTCCGTCCATAACTTCTGTCGGATTCATGATAGTAGAGAGTGTTCTCTTAGCATCAACACCGTATACATATGTGTCATGAAGAAGTCCCTGGCTCTGAAGCATCTGTACATATGCAACTCTCGGAAGATTCGGGAATTTTTCTTTTCCTTCCATGATTCCGTATGTTTCATATACTTTTGTTTCATCTGGTGTAAGTTCACGAGCAAGTTCTCCAAGGTAAACTGCTACTCTGAATCCAGCAAGACGAACAGCTTTTTCATATTCATGCTGTTTGATTCCTTCAACCGGTTCGCAGACAACAACTAAGTTGTTCAGCTTTGAAAATGGAGTGTATTCTGCACCCGGGCCTGACATATCGATGATACCTTCCTGGAAACCAACGATCTTACCAGCTGTTACAACAGCCATTCCCTTTAATGCATATGTCTTACCACTTCCTACAGTGTCAACTTTTGCGATAACGCCCGGGAAGACTCCCCCTCTTCCTTCAACTTTAACACGTGGTTCAATAACATCTTTAACCGGTGTGATACGAACGCTTTCACCTGGTTTTGCGATATCAAATTTAACACTTTTGATTTTTTCGTCCTCGAGAACGATTGCCTTTACAGCTTCTTCGTCAACATAAAGAACACCATTTTCGATCTTTGATTCAGATGCGAACTGAATGTCGTTAATAAAAATGTGACCTACTTCTAATTTCACTGTAAATTCCCTCCTTTTTTGAATGTGTTTGTTGTATGCTCAAAAGTACACCAAACCGCATGTACTTCTACAGCCTTTTTTCTAACGCCAGCTTTCCGCTGACGGCAGAGCACTTGAGATCAATGTGTAATCTACAAGTTGAAAGTCTGCATAAACCTGTGGTTTATAAAGATCAGACTTAAACTGAAATTTGCCGCACGCCTGAATAGCGCTTGCAATGATCTGCATTGCCTGTGCATCCAGACCTTCCGGCGTTTCCGAGAGCATAACCGACTTATATGGAGTCTCATTCGGTTTTACGCTTCCGGACAGCGGATGTGTCAAAAGTCGGTATCCCCGGAAGATCATCTTCTGAACTTTTTTAAGTGTGTCCTCATAAGAAAGCTCTTCGTATTCCACATGATAATCTTTCCCAAGTTTTTCTTTTACCAGTGGATTATTTGTGATAATCATAAATCCAGTATTCATAGCCGCTTCTTCCTTTCGTCCCCTGTCCGTTTATGCGGTCTTTTTTGACTCCCTGTGTCTGAAATACTCCAGATAATTTTTTAACATATATCTGGTATCAAAAAAGGACGCCAAAACAACTTCTCTGTTTTAAACGCCCTTTCTGTTTCCTTGCAAATTCGGTAATTCCGGATTCAGAGTGTAGTACCTTTCCCGATCCTTTTGCCTGAAAGTTTCACCATTCAGCGAGCTTCACTGCTCTACGGCTTGCATCTTCGGCGACCATTTATCAAATATCTTTATAAATGATTCTCTCGCAGGAAATATCAACCTACTATCTAATTGACTGCATCTTTTTATTGATTTTGCAGCATCTTTCTTGCTGACATGATAACTATAACACACTTTTATACAAAATGCTAGTCTTTTTATAGATTTTTTTGTATATTTCTTATTGTTTTTTTCTATAACTGTTTTCCAGCTATTATACAAATTATCTATTTGCCTTTTTTCCGATTTGGCAGGAAATTATTATAGTAATCGTCATGTGTCTTCTTAACAAGACCACTGAGTGCTATCAGTGCAATCGCATTCGGGATAACCATTAAACTGTTGAAGCAGTCTGCCATATTCCATACAAGTTCTACTTCCTGAAGTGATCCAAGCACTACGCAGATACATACAATGATTGAGTAAATTTTAACAGCTTTTGCTCCAAACAGATAACGGATGTTTGCTTCACCGAAGAAATACCATCCGATGATCGTTGAGAATGCGAAGAATAACATACAGATCGCGATAAAGATCTCACCGAACTTACCATATAAAGTAGAGAAAGCATACTGGCTAAGTTCTGCGCCTGTAAAACCACTTGTTCTTGATCCTGTTGTAATAATAACAAGTGCTGTCAGGTTAAGAATTACGAATGTATCAATGAACACACCGATCATAGCTACAAAGCCCTGTTCAACCGGATGGTTTACTTTTGCTACTGCATGTGCGTGTGGTGTAGAACCCATACCAGCTTCATTGGAGAAGAGACCTCTTGCCACACCTTTCTGTACTGCAAGCTTCAAGGTTGCGCCCATTGCACCACCTGCTACTGCTGCCGGTTTAAACGCACCGATAATAATGTCATGGAATGCTGCCGGGATTGCTGTAACGTTTGCAAAAATTACGATCAAAGAACCTAATATATAAAATGCTGCCATGATCGGCACGATCAGTTCAGTAACTTTTGCGATTCGCTTCATACCACCTGTGAATACAAACAGGGAAACAACTGCTACAAAAATACCCATTGCAATCTTCGGAATTCCGAATGCAGTGTTCCATGATGCCGCGATCGAGTTAGACTGAACCGCATTGCCCATGAACCCAAGTGCAAAGATTATCAGGACTGCAAAAATAGCTGCCAGAACTTTTCCGAACGTTCCTTTAAATGCCGCTCGTATGTAATATACCGGACCACCTGTTACGGTTCCGTCATCACTGACCTGTTTGAACTTCTGAGCCATAACCGCTTCTGCGAAGATCGTTGACATTCCGAGGAATGCGCTGATCCACATCCAGAAGATTGCTCCCGGACCACCGACTGCAATTGCAGTTGCAGCTCCGGCGATATTACCGGTACCAACCTGAGCAGCGATCGCCGTTGCAAGTGCCTGGAAAGAAGACATTCCGTCTTTTCCGGCATCCCCTTTCTTACTAAAAAGACCTCCAAAGGTTCTGTTCCATCCATCTTTAAAACCACGGATCTGGATAAATCCAAGCTTAAATGTGAACAGCAAGCCAATACCTACAAGTGCTATGATCAGCACCGATCCTGTTAGGACATCATTTACCTTTAATACTAAATCGTTAATACTCATACATTAACCCTCCTTTTTAATAGACATCCCTTATAGTTTTTATCTGTTGAATCTATAATAACCTATTTATAGTTTTTATGCAATATTTTCAGTTAACTTATTTATTTTTTGTGTATTATCACCATGTTATTGCGATAACATAATAAATTTGCTCTAAATAAGTGCCTTTTTTCGCGCTTTTCTATGTTTGTCAAAAACTCAGTTTTCATATTTTTCGTCAAATTGTCTAATTAATGACGATTTAATATCTATACATTTCCATGGGATTTATAGATTCCTTCAGATGAACGCATTAATTCTTTACTATATTGATATTTCAAAGAAGTTAATTTCAGACCATGAAACATAAATAAAAAGCAGGAAACAATCTTCCGTCTTACCCGGAAATCTGCTTCCTGCTCTTCCATTCTGTTTATTCAGTTATTCTATACATTGATCTCCGCTTTTACACCAAGCAGCTCTTTATTTTCATCCAGGATCGGCCGGATCACATTCTTAAGGAATGCTTCGACCTGTTCTTTGGAACGTCCTACATATTTGGATGGATCCATTGTTTTCTGAAGATCTTCCAGACTCAGATTAAATGCATCATCTGACGCGATCAGTTCAAGAAGGTTGTTGTCCAGACCTTTTTCTTTAACATTCTTTCCTGCTTCCATCGAAAGTTCACGGATTCTTTCATGCAGTTCCTGACGGTCTCCACCAGCTTTTACTGCATCCATCATAATATTCTCTGTTGCCATGAACGGAAGTTCAGACATCAGGCGTTTTTCAATTACTTTTGGATATACAACCAGTCCGTCAACGACATTCAGGCACAGATCCAGAATACCGTCAATCGCAAGAAAACCTTCCGGTACACTCAGACGCTTGTTCGCAGAGTCATCCAGAGTACGTTCAAACCACTGTGTAGCAGAAGTGATCGCCGGGTTCAGTGCATCAATCATCACGTAACGGGACAGAGATGCGATTCGTTCGCTTCTCATTGGATTTCTCTTATATGCCATTGCAGAAGATCCGATCTGTGTCTTTTCAAACGGCTCTTCCACTTCTTTCAGATGCTGGAGAAGACGGATGTCATTAGAGAATTTGTGTGCACTTGCTGCAATTCCGGCAAGAACATTCACAACTCTTGTATCCACTTTACGGGAATAGGTCTGTCCGGATACCGGATAGCATGCTTCAAATCCCATCTTCTTAGCAATCATTGGATCGATCTTATCAATGGTCTCCTGATCTCCCTCAAACAGTTCCAGGAAGCTTGCCTGTGTACCGGTTGTTCCTTTTGATCCAAGAAGTTTCAAGCTTCCAAGCACATAATCAAGATCTGCAAGATCCATAGAAAATTCCTGCATCCACAGAGTTGCTCTCTTTCCAACCGTTGTCGGCTGTGCTGGCTGGAAATGAGTAAATGCAAGTGTCGGAAGATCTTTATACTGATCTGCGAACTTTGAAAGTTCATCCAGAACATTAACCAGCTTTTTCTTAACAAGTTTCAGAGCCTCTGCCATGATAATGATATCGGTATTATCACCTACATAACAGGAAGTTGCTCCCAGATGAATGATCCCTTTTGCTTTCGGGCACTGCTGTCCATATGCATATACATGAGACATCACATCATGGCGCACTACTTTTTCACGTGCTTTTGCGACATCGTAATTGATATCCTCTGCATGCTCTTTCAGTTCTGCGATCTGTTCATCTGTAATATTGAGCCCCAGCTCTTTTTCTGTCTCTGCAAGTGCGATCCAGAGTTTTCTCCATGTCTTAAATTTCATGTCCGGAGAAAAAATATACTGCATCTCCTTGCTGGCATACCGCTCCGAAAGCGGACTTACATACTTGTCGTATCCCATAGTCTTATCCTCCCTATTCTTCTGACTCAAACGCGTGGGAAATATCTTTTCCCGGAACGCGCATCGGGTAATTTCCTGTAAAACATGCATCGCAGTATCCAAGATCTCCAACCATGTCTTTCAGCTTATCTATTTCCATATATCCAAGAGAATCTGCTCCGATCATTTCACGGATCTGCTCCGTTGTATGCGAATGAGCAATGAGCTGATCATTCGACGGTACATCTGTACCAAAATAACAAGGATGTAAAAACGGCGGCGAACTGATTCTTACATGAACTTCTTTTGCTCCTGCTTTCTTGAGCATCTTGATGATATTTGCACAGGTCGTTCCACGGACGATGGAATCATCTACCATGACAATACGCTTGCCCCGTACAACCTCTTCAATAACATTCAGTTTGATCTTCACACTGGACTCTCTCTGGCTCTGCTTCGGCTTGATAAAGGTTCTTCCTACATAACTGTTCTTGTGGAATGCCATACCGTAAGGGATTCCGGAATATTCCGAATATCCTTTTGCCGCAACCAGTCCGGAATCCGGCACACCGACAACCAGATCGGCCTCTACCGGATAAGACTGTGCAAGAGCCTTTCCTGCAACAATCCTTGCATGATATACATTGATGTTGTCGATCACGCTGTCCATACGTGCAAAATAAATGTACTCAAAAATACAACGTGCCTGCTTTTCAGGTGGAATCTGCATACTTTTGTCCGAAGATACTCCATGCTTTGTAAAGCTGACAATCTCTCCCGGTTCCACGTCACGGATAAAGTCTGCACCAACTGCTGCAAGGGCACAGCTTTCCGATGCCAGGAACCAAGTATTATCTCGCTTGCCGATACAGAGTGGTTTGAGACCAAATGGATCTCTCGCTCCGATCATCTTACGCGGGCTTGATACAACCAGTGCATATGCGCCTTCAATTTTCTTCATTGCATTCCTGACCGCATCCTCTGCCTTTGAAACCTTCAGACGCTCTCTTGCAATATGATAGGCAATCACTTCCGAATCAATCGTTGTCTGGAAGATTGCTCCGGTATATTCCAGTTCATGACGAAGCTCGATCGCATTCGTCAGATTACCATTATGGGCAATCACCAATGTACCTTTCACATAATTCAGAACCAGTGGCTGTGCATTTTCCGCACGGGTTCCCCCTGCTGTCGAATACCGCACATGTCCGACGCCAAGGTTTCCCTTTAATTTGCCAAGTTCTTCCTCATCGAATACTTCATTGACAAGTCCTAGTCCCTTTCTGAAATGAACTTTCCGCTTGCCATAGGTATCTGTCACTGCAATTCCGCAGCTTTCCTGCCCTCTGTGCTGAAGGGCAAACAAACCATAGTACACTGACGGCGCAACATCGCCACCATCCATATCATAGGCACCGAATACACCACATTCTTCACCTAAACCAGTCTCTACTCTTTCAAGTTCGCTCATCGTTTTGTCTTCTCCTATTTGTTGTATCCGCTTAATTTTTACATAGAGAGTATAATACATGATTTTCCGAAAATCAATACACAGCCTTGAACTTTCTCCCGTACACTATGCTCTTCTGTACTCTTTTTTCCATTCTTCAAACAATTCCTTTGACGGTTCGATGTTGATATTTTCTCTCACTTTTTCTATCTTTTCTGTAAGTTTGTTGTCAATTTCCAAAAGGATTTCATTGCCCATGACCATCTTCTGATATTCATCCTGCGGCATGTATCTGGAACTTGCATACAGATAACCTTCGAGCATTTTATTATCTTCACAGATCTTATACGCCTTCTCATACATTCTCGCCGACTCTTCATACAGAAATGCTCTCCCATATGCTCCGGCAAGGCACGCAGACACGCGACCATAAAAACGCTTATCTACCGAATCATCCTTTTCTCCGTTGACGATCGACATGTAAACCAGGATTGCCGATTCCAGTTCTCCACTTTCCATCAGCTTATCTGCTTTGTATTTCTGACGTTCTACTTCTTTCTGGTTCTTGAGTTTCTCCAGAACATTCTGGATGTGTGCCATTTCACCCGGTGTGTAGATTCTGGATTCATGTAGCACAAGAACCACAAATTTCTCCACGGAACCATGATTCCGGATCAGTTCCACCAGCTTTACTGCAAGATCCTGCATTTCCAGTTCATCTGCGATCCATCTGCAGAGCTGCTCATTCATGATCGTATAATCGATCAGATACAGATTGTTGCACAGATAATAACACAGCTCTTCCAGTGTACTGATCCTTGTATGGATCCTCGAAATTTCATAGGGATGTTTTGCCTTTTTCTTATGACAAAGAATTAAACTGCCCATTGCTGCCTCCTAATTCAATGATCTTCTCCAACCGGAATCCTGATGGCGCAAAAAATTCGCCAAATCCCATATCCTCAAAAATAATATGACACGTCTTTTCATCCGAGAAGAATGTACTAATTTTCAGACGAAGCGCATAGTTTTTCCGGTCCGGCATACCTTTCAGAGAAACCAACTCCACAAGATGCCTGCCGGTCACCAGAGAATCTACATGGATCTCAATATCCTCTGTATCACCAAGAAGCACCTCGAACTGTCTGTCTGATTCGTACCAGTGATTGCCCCAGGATACCAGTGGGTACCAGCCTTCTTCTCCATTCACGCGCATCCGCACGGAAATCTGCTCGGTCAGTTTTGTCTCATCCAGGTAGACTGGCGCATCTGACTGTTCCTCTTTTCTGCGCTGCGCTGTATAACACGCTCCTTTACTGTACAGATTATTTCCCATAAACGCACGGCGTCCGTTACAGAGAACGCGCAGAGAATTCGGATACCAGTTATTTTCAAATCCATCTCCTGTCAAAAAGACAGAAGAGATCATCTTCTTGTTGAATACACTCTGGATAAAACGTTTAAAATGCTCATCTGCCGCTTTTGCCTTCTCAACATGCAGCACCGGATAAACTGCTTCCAGTTCTTCCATACGTGCATCTGCCACCTTGTCCACCGTCACAAAGCTTTCTCTGCTTTTCTGCGAACTGTTCTTCAGTTCCCGCAACATATATGCCCGGATCACATCCTCGTCACAGTAAAAAAGTGCCGCTTCATACTGCCATAATTCTTTCGGCTGATTAAACATATAATGGCAGAAGCTTTCCTTGTAGTCCTGAACATAAATATTTTCCTTTGCCACTCCGAGTTTCTGTCCGATTCCCTTCAGCAGGACGCGGATATCTTCGTTTTTCTCCGGGACTGTAAACGTGATGCTTTCAATTTCTTCAAATCCGTTCAACGTGTACTTTACAAAATCCGCCAGCAGCTGGACGCCTTCATATTCCTGTCCGTCTACCTCAATTTTCCTATTGCCAAGCGCACACTCCCAGATCCCTTCCACGCAGATACTGTCCCTTACCGTAGACATCCTTCTTGCCTGTCTTCCGTAAGTCCAGGTCTCTTTATAATAGTTCATCACCAGAGGAATCTGATTGTTCTCTTTTTCAATTCCGGTATCCACCGTCTCCGGTTCCTGTGTTTTTTCATTATAATAACTGATCTGACACATCTTTGCATTGATGTCATATCCTATAATACTTCCATGTGTCATGAAGTATTTCCTCCTTTAGTAAGCAACAAAAATATCCTCAGCAAGCTGTTTTTCTGTTGCAAATTCCTTCATCGCGATTGCCAGTGCTTCATTCTTCAGTGATGTCATATCATTCAGTCTTCCAAATTTTCCGATTGGTCTCACCTCACGCGGCTTATAGTCACTTTTTTCCGTAACCGTCACCTTATCCTTATTCGTCTCTGTAAAATAATAACGCAGAGATTCATCACCAAACAAAATAAAGCTCTTGATATAAGTGTCTTCATATGCCGGAAGCAGTATTTCTTCCTGATAATTCATATTATCACTTTCGCCTTTCCGTATCTGGTAGGAAATTGCCACTTTGCTTCCAGGTTTTGCGTGATATTCGATCATCGTCTTATCATAAAGCTGCACTTCTCTGAGCCAGTTCTCCGGATACTTCAAATAGAAAGAAAAATACAGCTGTTTTTCACACATTTCGCGCAGGAATTCCCGTAGCATCGGTTCCAGTTCCTGATGCACTTCCCTGCTGGAATAATATTTTAGCAGGGCGATCTTACAGATATCCGGAAGATCTTCCTCTTTGCGGTATTCATTTGCGATGATTACAAAAATACATCCTTTTACCTGGCGTCCGTTCACCACATATTCTCTTGAAACATAAGCAAGATATGCTCTCTTTAAACGGAAATACGTTCTTCCTTCATAATAATCCGCAAAAATTTCTTCCTCACCAAACATAGTTTCCGAGAAAAGCATCTGCGTAATGATTCTTTCTGAAAGTTTGTAGGTTGTAATATCATAATCTCTTGCCACATGCCAGAGTTTCTTCATATTACGGGTCGATCCACAATAATACTCAGCAAGATAAGACAGCGTCTGCTTATCATACTGATCTTTCAGAAACAGTTCAAAGCATAATGCCAGAAGAAAATCATCCTCCTCCGTACCTTCTTCACGCAGGCGCATACTGCACATTTTAAACACTTCTTTTTCATCTGCCATCTCCAGCCCGTGCTCTCTAAGCATATCCCAGGTCAGTTCTTTTTTCTCTTTCTTCCGTTCCTCTTCCTCATGCTCTTCCTGATATTTTTTGCAGATTTCCATATACCGGTTCTCATAGAACATCCTCATAGTCTCATATGGAATGGAATCAATGTAATGGCGGCCGTCTTTTGATTCCCAGACAATCCGTGCGTCTTTATTGTATAAATATACAATCACTCCATCCGCACTGTACTGTACTTTCTGACTGATCGTTCCGTCAGGCTCGATCACCATGACAAACGCCATGTTCTTTACCGTTGTCTTAATCTCATAAGCATGGCAGATATCATAAACTGCCCGGATTCTTTCCGGTGTCATATCCCGCTCAGTACAGCAGCGTTTGTAAATAATATGCAGAATATCATTGATCCTTCGATTCTCAAGCTGCATCCAGGCAAACCGCTCCATCTGCTCTCTGTAAGCACTGTAAAGCTCACTGCTTTCTTCCTCACAGTTAATCAGATTTGCATACAACACCGCTGCTTTTTTATATTCCAGTGTATTTCCATGCCGGAAGTAAAGTAATACGGATTTTGGAAACTGTCTGTCCAGATATTTGTCATCCACAGTCATCATATAATATTCAAAAAGCTGTGCAATCTTCAGATCTTCTTTTACTGCCAAGGCATACCACTTGAAGCATTCCGGTGTTGTCCGATTGCCACGGATCAGATGGGTACAAATTGCTGTCAGAATCTGTGGATCCGGGAAAATCCGATAAACCTTCTGCATCACAACATCCAGATTCTTATCATAAGTCCGCTGTTGGGATGCAAGGTTCGCCATATAAAGCGCAATTTCCTTTGTCAGAACTCCGTGCTTCTGCGCAAAATTGAGAATCTGTACTTCAAATGCCGAGAGCTTTTTCAGACAGGTTGGCTTCTCCAGAAAACACCGGTATGCCTGCCAGTACAGAATTACCTGGTTCGCACCGTTGCTGCAGTGGCGTTCCAGAACCTGTAATTTTTTGCTGTAGTTTTTATATTCCGGATCAATGTCAATCAGCATACACACAAGTTGCCACGATGTCGGTTCTTTCATATATGCCTTATTCAGTTCTTCAATTGCTTTGTTAACCTGGCTGCCTGATTTTCTCAAAAGCGCAGTCAGATACAGATAATACGATGAAATGACCGAATCCTTATTCACTGAGAAACGGCTGTAATTGTAATCATCCAGAATATCACTGGCCTTGTCCGGCTCCTTACAGAGCAGGTTAAGATGTGCATCAAACAGTGGATAAACATCTCCGTCTTCTGAATATATATCCAGTCCCTTCAGTTTTTCTCTTGTTGCGTCCGCCCAGGCTGTCAGATCCTTTCCTTCCGCATTGCACGCAAGGAAATCCTTTATGATTGATGCAATCGTCTTATCTGCCACACGTCTGTTTTCTGCATGATCCTTGTGATTGGCCAACATTACCTCATAGGTCAGCGATTCATACGGACTTTCAAAAACAATCTGTCCATAATTATTTCCCGCATGAGCCTTTTCCGGATGAATGATATAACTGAAATCAAACAGATTTCCCACAAAATCGTCCGTTGTAAAGTTATCCCTTCCAATCTGGATAAAATCACCGCTCACATGCACCTTCACAGGCATAAATCCCCAAGTATTCTTTGTAAAATGAATAATCTCACGGGTTGCTTCTTTTAAATTGCGGAAGGTTCTCTGATTCCGTCCCATTGTCAGGAAAATACATTCTTTCTGTTTGATTCCGACCAGAAATTCTTCCATCGCCTGCTCACCGAGAGACCATTTCCTAATATTATCATAAAGTGCCTTTATCCTTGGCTCTTCATACTTTATCACGTCATAAAAATCGCGTGATCTGAAAAGACGGTGTGCCTCAATAAAGTTCTCCATCGCCAGCCTTTTAAAATCACGGATATTCTGTACTCTTCCACAGGAAGTCTCGACTGATGGTTTTTCAATGATCGCAGTAAAGTTTACCTCAAATTCTCCACCATTACATACAATCGTAAACTTTCCCTGTTCAACATGCCCGGGAGCAAGTCCGCTTCCATCATAAGTAAAACGGAGCTCCACCGGGTTGCCCTCAAATCCCTGTTCTTCTAAATGTATACGAAAAGAAGAAGAATATACAAGTCCTCTGATATCTCCTTCTTTCCTGTTCTTCAAAATGAAACTTCCCTGGCAGGACTCTCCTTCCCCGATCGTCATCTCAAGATTCGTTACCGGCAGTACAATCTCCGGATGAACGGTTCGAAAATCTCCTTTGGAAAATTTTTTTATTTTATTCTTCAAGCTTGCCACCTACTTCTGCATTGCATTTTTTCAAAAAGACATTATAATAAATTATAACATTATTCTGCATATCAGGCAATGCGGAATACCCGTTTTTTTTAATTCACAGATTTTTGTTATACACAAAGGAGAATACTATTTATGGAAGCAAAACCGCAGTTTCATGGAAGTGACACCGCTGCTGTCGCCGCATTTTATCATGTACCGGTGGACGAGATCGTCTGCTTTGGAGCCAATGTCAACCCACTTGGATTATCCCAAAACCTGAAAAAAGATCTTGCTGCACATCTGGATCTTCTCAGTAGTTATCCGGACCGAAATTACACTACTTTGAAGAAAGTGATTGCCGATTACTGCCAGATTTTACCGGAACATGTAATCGTCGGAAATGGTTCTACCGAGCTGATCTCTCTCCTGATCCAGACACGGAAACCACAAAAAACACTGGTTCTTGGACCAACTTATTCCGAGTATGGACGTGAACTGGATCTGGTGGGAAGTTCCATCCATACTTACCTGTTAAAAGAGTCAGATCAGTTCCATCTTGATATCCATGCCTTCTGCGAAGAAATCAGGAAAGGCTATGATCTGGTGATATTATGTAACCCGAACAATCCGACTTCGTCCGCTCTCAAAATGCCTGAGATTCAGACCATTCTGGACTGCTGCCGGGAGGCTGGCTCTTTCTTGATGATCGATGAGACTTACGTTGAATTCGCACCGGATATTAATGAAATTTCTTCCATGTCTCTGATCAGCAGTTTTGATAATCTGATGATTCTCCGTGGCGTATCCAAATTTTATGCCGCACCTGGTCTCCGCCTCGGCTACGGTGCAACCAGTAACAGCCAGTTTCTTCAGGATCTTCTGCTGATGCAGAACCCATGGAGTCTGAACAGCCTCGGCGCTTACGCTGGTGAGAAGATGCTCCAGGATCAGAAGTATATCCGGAAAACACGGGATCTGATCCTCTCCGAGCGACACAAAATGTGTACTGAAATCTCCAAAATCAATGTGCTGACTGTGTATCCTGCTTATGCGAATTTTGTACTGGTAAAGATTGAAAAAGAGGGAGTTACTTCTGCGGATGTGTTTGAATTTCTGATCAAGCAGGGTCTGATGGTGAGAGACTGCTCCAGCTTCAAAGAACTGGGCGGGGAATACTTCCGGTTCTGCATTATGGCTCCGGAAGATAATAAGAGACTGCTTCAAGGAATACAGGATTTCTTTGCATAATGTTTCCTATCCCCACCAGAAGACCATTCACTAAATCGCCAACTCTTATTTCTAAAAATTTTGAGCAGCACAGGATCCCGGCGCAAATGATATTGAATCGTCGCGACTAAGAGCGCACAAAAATAGGGGTGGTGTCCGTGTTCACACGAACATCATCCCCTTTTTTGTACAAGCTTCGGAGTTGCCATGCATCCGTATGAAACTGCCAGTGACAGTTTCATAGGTGACGATCAATATCATTTGCGCCGGGATCCGTCCCTCTTCACACTATTCTTTCAAAATAAGCGCCACAAACACAAGATCTTCTTCCCTCGCATTCTTGATGCCATGTCCATTTCCGTCTGCGCAGAAAGTCACATCACCAACTTCTACCGGATATTCTTTGCCATTATCATTGTAAATGCCTGCCCCTTTTGTCAGATAGTAAGTCTCAGTCTCTCCATGATGCTCATGATATCCGATCTCACATCCAGGTTTTAACGTTACTTCATTGAACATCTTGCAGTACGCGCCGAGCTGTTCACCTTTGATCAGTTCTTCCTTCAGGATATAGCCTGCGCCACCCGCTACATTTTCTGCTTTGATTGGTTGTCTTTCTGATTTCTTTGTCATGACTCTTTTCCTCCTGTCTGATCAGATTTCTTTATCTGTCATTGTGACACGATTATTGAATTGCGTCAAGTGCCGCAGAAATATCTGCAATCAGATCCTCTTTATCTTCAAGTCCCAGACTGATACGAATCAGTTCTGCCGGAACTCCTGCTTCTTTTAACTGCTCATCATTCATCTGGCGATGTGTGGATGTTGCCGGGTTCAGGCAACAGGTTCTCGCATCTGCCACATGGGTTTCAATCGCCCCAAGCTTCAGATTCTGCATGAATACGGAAGCAGCTTCTCTTCCACCTTTCAATCCGAAAGATACCACTCCACAGCCCCCGTCTGGCATGTATTTCTTTGCTCTTTCATAGTATTTGTTAGATGGAAGTCCTGGATAATTGACATAAGCAACCTTTGGGTGCTGCTCCAGAAATTCTGCGACAGCCTGTCCGTTCTCCACGTGTCTTGGCATACGCACATGAAGAGATTCCAGTCCGAGATTCAGGATAAATGCATTCTGTGGTGCCTGGATCGATCCGAGATCACGCATCAACTGAGAAGTACATTTTGTGATAAATGCGCCTTCTTTTCCGAATTTCTCAGCATAGGTAATTCCATGATAGCTTTCATCCGGTGTGCAAAGTCCGGGATATTTATCTGCATGAGCCATCCAGTCAAATTTACCACTGTCTACGATTGCTCCACCGACTGCTGCTCCATGTCCATCCATATATTTTGTAGTCGAATGTGTCACAATATCTGCTCCCCATTCGATCGGATGACAGTTGACCGGTGTCGGGAAGGTATTATCCACGATCAGCGGTACACCATGCGCATGTGCAACCTTTGCAAAAAGCTCAATATCCAGAACAGTAAGTGCCGGATTGGCAATCGTCTCACCAAACATCAGCTTTGTATTTGGCTGGAATGCCGCATTTAATTCTTCTTCTGTTGCATCCGGAGAAACAAATGTTGCGTCAATTCCCATTTTCTTCATTGTCACACTGATCAGATTGAAGGTTCCACCATAAATCGAAGATGAAGCCACAATATGATCTCCTGCTTCACAGATATTGAACATAGCAAAGAAATTCGCTGCCTGTCCGGAAGAAGTCAACATTGCAGCTGTTCCGCCTTCCATCGCCGCGATCTTTGCCGCTACGTGGTCGTTAGTCGGATTCTGCAGACGGGTGTAGAAATATCCGGATGCCTCCAGATCAAATAATTTTCCCATATCTTCACTTGTATTGTATTTGAATGTCGTAGACTGAATGATCGGAACCTGTCTCGGCTCTCCATTTCCAGGTGTATATCCTCCCTGCACGCATTTTGTTCCCATATGATAAGTATTCATGAGAAAGTTCCTCCTTTTTCTTTTACACATTTCCTCTAATGTATATTCATTAAGTATGTTTTCTATTATAGCAGAAAACGGGAGATTTTGTTTAAAAATCTCCCGTTTGTTTTATATTTTTCGTAGAATATGCAGTTTTTCTTTTATTTTCCTCTTACGGTTTACATCTCCCACACGGGCTATACCCCTCTTTAATCAGTTCTTCTCTTGAACCTGTAAATGTTTTTTTATTTCCTTCTTTGATATCTTTTACCCCTGAACACTCCGGCGTATGGAACTTCTTTGTATTTTCATTCAACACATACGTCTTTTTCTCTGTATTTCCACTGGTTTTTCCCGTACCCGCTGACGCATCCTCATCGGAAAGCACTGCCTTTCCCGTTGCATAATCAATCGTAATTCCCGGCTGTACATTATAGACATACACATTAAATTTCACACCTTCTCCATGATCCTCCACTGATTCTGCTTCCATTAAAACTCCGGATGCAACCAGATTCTCCCCTTCAAATACCGGTGTGACACGATACATTACATGATTATCTGTCTCTTTGATGTAGTCGGCAACCATATTTTCAAATGGCAGCATTCCATCCACATTCATATAGCGGGTTCCTGTAATCAGATTCTTTTCGTTTGCATTTTCTGCCGTCAGCTGATAGCCTATCAGATGACAACGGTTGTAAAGATATTTTCCATCCACATTGTCAAATTTTATTGTCTGCCACCCGGACGGTTTTATCTGTCCAATCTTTCCTCTTTTCCCGGTCGGCATCAGATCTGTCCCAATGTTGGACGCGGCAACACTGCATCGTCCCAACTCATCCAGATCACTGTAGCTTTCATAAGACTGATCTGTCAGCTCATCTTCGGTAAAACCCGGTTCATTATCGTCAATCACTACATATGGTGTTCCGCTGTATACCGGAATATTATCCAATGTAGCGCTCACCGGATCCTGGCTGCCACCTGCTGTCGATTCATTTTCTCCGCTACCTGACTGTTTTTCAACTACTGCTGCCTGACTGTTTCCATATGATGCACTTTGCGCATCTGCTCCACCTGTGCCACACGCTGTCAGAAACAATGCAAACGTCAGAAGCAGCACACCTCTCATTTTCCCAATTTTCTTCTTCATAGCAATCCCTGCCTGTTGTAAATTTCTTTTGTAATCTTCTCATGGGAGTAACCGGAAAAATCTTTTCTCTCTTCCAGTCTCCACTTACTTAAATCTACCTCAAAAAATACATCTGCCGGATAATCCCGGTTCCATTTATACAGAACAATCTCTGTAATCTTCCCCTCATATCCAGCCAGATTCTCCCCCTCAACAAAACAGAAATCCTCTTCTTCTGCCTTTTCCAGAAAATTCCGGTCAACCTTCCACATTTTTTCATCCTCCAGGTGCCCTGCGTCCTGTATTTTCTTCCCAGTCCCAGTTTCCCGGCATACCTCTTCTTTTGCTTTAAAGACTTCTTTAAAAAGCTTATCTGCCTCCGGCGCCATCCAGAGCACATTCCCTCTCGTCATCTCAAGAATATCCTCTGACACCATCCGGTCCCGGCTCACTCTCCTGCCATTAAAGCATATCCCCATCCGGTTATCCACACATACAATAGTTTTCACACTACAAAACTCCTTCCCCGCAATTCCGGCCAATATCCGAAATTCTCTACACAGCTTCACATTCTTTTGCCACTGTAGCGTCCGTCTCGTCCCTGCATTTTCCATAACACAAACAGGCAGAGAATCCAATCCCTGCCTGTCCGTATTCATAACATCTTATTCAACTTTCGCAATATCAATCAGTGTAAGCTGACGGATATCTGTATTTTCCAGACTTGTCACAAGTGCTCTTGCAGTATCCATAGCTGTCAGTACATTGACACCTGTCTCGATTGCATTACGACGGATTACAAATCCATCTCGTGCATGATCTGCTCCCTGTGGAGGAGTATCAATTACAAGGTCGATCTCGTGTCCAAGGATCAGATCCATCAGGTTCGGTGATTCCTGCTCAATCTTATTGACCGGAATTGCTTTTACACCACCTTCTTTTAATGCATCTGCTGTACCGCGTGTTGCAAAAATACGGTAGCCGAGTGCCTCAAATCTGCGTCCGATCTCAACAGCCTCTCCCTTATCCTCATCACGAACAGTCATAACCATGTTCTTGTATTTTGGAAGGTTGATTCCAGCTCCAAGGAACGCCTTGTAAAGTGCCTCGTTAAATGTAGTTGCAATTCCCAGGCACTCACCTGTAGACTTCATTTCCGGTCCAAGGCTGATATCTGCACCGCGGATCTTCTCAAATG
Source organism: Coprococcus sp. TM115-187 (assembly GCF_027679115.1). Lineage (NCBI taxonomy): Bacteria > Bacillati > Bacillota > Clostridia > Lachnospirales > Lachnospiraceae > Coprococcus > Coprococcus sp. TM115-187. The sequence goes on from NZ_JAQEKS010000025.1 coordinate 38,232, forward strand.
AGAATACCGGCATCTTGATTGCAATATAATCAGCTTCTTTCTGAAGTCCCGGTGTGTAACCCATTTCTCTGATCTTATGTCCGATGATCGCTCTTGTAGCAAGCGGAACGATCGGGATACCTGTTACCTTGCTGATATAAGGAACGGTACGGCTTGAACGTGGATTAACTTCAATTACATATACATCTTCGCCACATACGATGAACTGGATGTTGATCATACCAATTACGTGAAGGGCTTTTGCAAGACGCTTTGTATATTCTTCAATTTTACGCTTTGTCACTTCAGAAATGCTCTGCGCAGGATATACAGAAATACTGTCACCAGAATGGATTCCGGCACGCTCAATATGTTCCATAATACCAGGGATCAGAATGTCTGTTCCGTCACATACTGCATCGACCTCAATTTCTTTACCGACCAGATATTTATCAACCAGAATCGGGTGATCCTGTGCAATACGGTTGATGATTCCGATAAATTCATCAATATCATGATCGTTGATTGCAATCTGCATTCCCTGTCCGCCAAGTACATAAGAAGGACGAACCAGTACCGGATATCCGAGACGGTTGGCAACCTCTTTTGCTTCTTCAGCGGTAAATACTGTATCTCCCTTCGGACGTGGAATATTGCACTGTGCAAGGATCTCGTCAAAGAGCTCTCTGTCCTCTGCAGCATCTACATCTTCTGCGGAAGTTCCAAGAATCGGCACTCCCATCTTCATCAGGGATTCTGTTAATTTGATCGCAGTCTGTCCACCAAACTGAACAACTGCTCCGTCCGGTTTTTCCAGGTCTACAATGCTCTCTACATCTTCCGGAGTAAGTGGTTCGAAATACAGCTTATCTGCGATATCGAAATCGGTACTTACAGTTTCCGGGTTGTTATTTACGATAATAGTCTCGTATCCTTCTTTTGCAAATGCCCATGTACAATGTACAGAACAGAAGTCGAACTCGATACCCTGTCCGATACGGATCGGTCCTGATCCAAGTACTAGAACTTTCTTTTTGCCGGAAGTCTCTTCTACTTCGTTCTGGCTTCCGAATACAGAATAATAATATGGGGTCTCTGCCGCGAACTCAGCCGCACAGGTATCAACCATCTTGTATGCTGCAACGATTCCGTTTGCATGACGCATATCGTGGATTTCTCTCTCATCTTTTCCGGTCAGTCGTGCAATAACATTATCCGGGAATTCAATACGTTTTGCTTCTTTCAGAAGTTCCGGTGTGAGTTCCTGTGTCTTCAGAGCCTGTTCCATCTCAACAAGGATCGCAATCTTGTCGATGAACCATTTGTCGATCTTTGTGATCGTATGGATCTCGTCATAAGAGATTCCTTTGCGGAGTGCTTCTGCGATCATCCAGATTCTGCGGTCATCTACGATTTCCAGTTTTTCCAGAATTTCTTCTTTGGAAAGTGCTGAGAAATCATAAGAAAGCAGGCAGTCTACATGCTGCTCCAGAGAACGGATTGCTTTCATAAGAGCTCCTTCAAAGTTATCGCAAATACTCATAACTTCTCCGGTAGCTTTCATCTGTGTCGTCAACGTTCTCTTTGCACTGATAAATTTATCGAACGGAAGTCTCGGCATCTTAACAACACAGTAGTCAAGCATTGGCTCGAAGCTTGCATAAGTTTTCTTTGTAACTGCATTCTTGATCTCGTCCAGTGTATATCCAAGGGCAATCTTTGCAGCAACTTTTGCGATCGGGTATCCTGTCGCTTTGGAAGCCAGTGCAGAAGAACGGCTTACACGCGGGTTTACCTCAATTACACAATATTCAAAAGAGTCTGGATGTAATGCGTATTGTACGTTACATCCACCAGTAATATTCAGTTCTGTAATGATATTCAGTGCCGAAGTACGCAGCATCTGATATTCTTTATCTCCAAGAGTCTGGGAAGGTGCAACAACGATACTGTCACCGGTATGAACTCCGACCGGATCAATATTTTCCATATTACATACAGTAATACAGTTTCCGGCACTGTCTCGCATTACTTCGTACTCGATTTCTTTCCATCCTGCAATGCAGCGCTCTACAAGAACCTGTCCTACACGTGACAGACGGAGTCCGTTCTCAAGGATTTCTTCCAATTGTTCCTGATCATGTGCGATACCACCACCGCTTCCGCCGAGGGTATATGCCGGACGAAGAACAACAGGATATCCGATCTTATCTGCAAACGCGACACCATCTTCTATATTTTCAACGACCAGCGAAGCTGCAACCGGCTCACCGATCTTTTCCATGGTATCTTTAAATTCCAGACGGTCTTCTGCTTTCTTGATGGTTTCCGCCGTTGTACCGATCAGTCTCACATTATGTTCCTTAAGGAATCCTGCTTCTTCCAGTTCCATTGCAAGGTTCAGTCCGGCCTGGCCTCCAAGGGTAGGAAGTACGCTGTCCGGTTTTTCTTTAAGAATCAGCTGTTCTACAACTTCTACCGTAAGTGGTTCGATATAAACGCGGTCTGCAATATCTTTGTCTGTCATGATCGTTGCCGGGTTCGAATTCAGAAGTACAACTTCAAGTCCTTCTTCCTTCAGTGAACGGCATGCCTGTGTTCCGGCATAGTCAAATTCTGCTGCCTGTCCGATTACGATTGGACCGGAACCAATAACTAATACTTTCTTTATGTCTTTATTTCTTGGCATTATTTTGTTCCTCCCATCATATCCATAAATCTGTCAAACAAGTAACCAGAATCCTGTGGTCCCGGGCAAGCTTCCGGATGGAACTGTACTGTGAAAATATTCTTTCCAACGTATGACATTCCTTCGTTTGTATTGTCATTTACGTTCACAAATGCAGGTACTGCAACGCTTTCCGGAATGCTATCAGCATCTACAGCATAACCATGGTTCTGGGAAGAAATATAAACTCTTCCTGTCTGCAGATCTTTTACCGGATGGTTTCCGCCCCTGTGTCCGTATTTCAACTTATAGGTCTTACCACCGTTGGCGAGTGCCATCAGCTGATGTCCCAGACAGATTGCAAAGATTGGAATCTCTGAATCGTATAATTTTCTGATTTCTTTAATAATGGAAGTGCAATCCGCCGGATCGCCAGGTCCGTTCGACAGCATGATACCGTCCGGATTTGCGGAAATGATCTCTTCTGCAGGTGTATTTGCCGGGTAAACGGTAACTTCACAGCCACGATCATTTAAAGACCTTGCAATGTTGTTCTTAGCACCAAAGTCCATCAATGCAACTTTTGGTCCATTGCCTTCTAAGACATATTTTTCACTGCAAGTTACTTTGGAAACTACATCTCCTACTTTGTATGCATGAAGTTTCGGAAGTACCTCATCCAGATTGTAATTTTCATTCGTTGTGATCATACCATTCATTGTACCCTTTTCGCGGAGGATTTTGGTAAGTGCTCTGGTATCAATTCCTGCAATTCCCGGAATATCCTGTTCTTTCAGGAAATCCTGAATTGTACCTTCACAACGGAAGTTGCTTGGCATTCTGGACAATTCTCTTACAATATAACCATCCGGCCACGCCTTCTTGGACTCCATATCCGGTGTAATACCATAGTTTCCGATCAGCGGATATGTCATAACAACGGCCTGTCCGGCGTAAGAAGGGTCTGTCAGCACCTCTAAGTATCCAGTCATTGAAGTATTGAATACAATCTCACTAATCATATCTTTTGTTGAGCCGATGCTTGTGCCTTCAAACACAGTTCCGTCTTCTAAAATTAGAAACGCTTTCATATGTTCACCTTATCCCTTCGTAATACTCTTTTATTCTCAAAAAAGGGGCACTCTTGGAGTCTTTTCAATTCCAGAGCGCCCACACTTTCTCAAATTGTAAAAAGTTTACCATATCTGGTTACAGATTTCAATACCTATTTTTTATGTTTATTTTAAAGTGTAATTTTTTTAAAAAAGAGTTGCTTTTATTCAAAAATTTGATATAATATAATTCGTGACTGCGAAAGCAGTACGAATGCTGGAATAGCTCAGTCGGTAGAGCACTTCACTCGTAATGAAGGGGTCGTCGGTTCAAGTCCGATTTCCAGCTTAGTGATCAGAGAAAAAGGGAGTGCCTGTTTATCAGACATTCCCTTTTTGTATCCGGCAGAAATGCCTGTGATACCTTCACTGACTGTCCTATCGACCGGACATCTGTTTTTCCTGTTCTTCGATCATTTTCTTGACCATATAACCTCCGACAGATCCGTTCTGTCTTGAAGTTAAGTCTCCGTTGTACCCGTCTGATAACGGTACTCCCAGTTCGCTTGCAACCTCGTATTTAAATTTGTCCAGTGCACCTTTTGCTTCTGGCACGGCTGCTCTGTTTGATGAACGACTTGCCATATTCATTTCCTCCTTTTTTGTAACATTTTGTTTTGTGTTACGCTCCTAGTATATGGAGAATAAATTCAGATTACACTGGGAGGTTTTGTTAATTTTAGCATTTTTTATTTTGCAGTAATCTGCACCAGATGAGTATGAAACATTTTAAACTGAAGCATGACACATTTGGTATTCTTTGCATAAAAGCAGACTTTGGGAGAAAACTTAGATCATAATATAAAATCCAAGTCAGGACAATTCTGCAATTCTGGATACACCTACATAAATTTCGGAAATTTTATACCATGTACGGTAATCAACAGTTCCGGTTACCGGAAGCCCGAACACCGACTGGAATTTTCTGACGGACGATGCTGTTGCCGGACCATAAATACCGTCAACTGTGATTTTCGGAATTGCCGGGTATGCACCGGCAATGACATTTAGCTGTTCCTGCATTTGCCGGACTTTTGTACCAGAAGAGCCCTGGGAAAGGGTATACCCTGGCCATGAAGACGGAATGCCTGAAATTTCTTCAGCGGTATTGATGTAAATATCATCTCCGTAATAATAGCGGAGGATTTCCGACGGAGAATACCCCTGATCACCAAGTGCTTTAGAACCCCATTGGGTCAACCATTTTGCCACAACCGATAAAGTTATTTCTTCTTATTTTAAGGGAATTATAAGTCCTCATGTTTGGCGCTGTCAACCGTGATTTATTTCACCCGCAGCCTCTGACCAACATAGATCAAATTAGGATTGGATAGCCCATTAAGCTGCGCAACCTTCTGGTAGGATGTGCCATACTTGGATGCAATACCGGAAAGCGTATCTCCGCTCTGCACGGTATAGTATTGTGCGTTTCCGGCATTAACCTGATCCTGTACATCGTTGTATCGGCTTCCAAGAACTGCCTTGCGCACATCTCCGTTGCCGTATCGTCCGGATAATACTTCCTGTGCCAGATTGTCTATACTTGTCACCCAAATGTGATTTATGAAGTTTTGTACCTCTTCGTACCTGGTTCCGAGATTCCGGATCCGCTCTTCTCCGTTTCCGAATTCTCCAAGCATGGTCTTGTACGCCAGATCTAAAGTAGATCCTTCCGGAGATGCTGTTGCCGGTTTTGGCGTCTCTGGTTGTTCTGGAACAACTACGTTCGTCTTATCGCTTACAGCGTACTTGCCCCAATCCTCTTTGCTTCCGTAGAATTTATCCAGATCGAGGTTGCCGGCATACCCTGATAGCCTTCCACAAGATGTATACTGCCGGATTGCACAGGTGTACTCTCCCTCATTCCAAGGTGCGTCCTGATATCCAGTTGGATCGTTATCCGCATACTGTGCGATCCATAAGCCATAGTTGCCTATATTATCGAATTTGTATGCAATCGACTGGGAGCAATATAAAATTGGATGCACTCCAGTCTTTTCATATACATAGTCCAACCATCCTTTGCACCAGGCATAATCGCAGTTCCCGAAAGAAACATTGTTTCCTACTTCCCAGTCCAGGATTAAAATAGCTTCTCCGAGTCGATCACCTACATTACTCAGGAAGTAATCCGCTTCTGCCTGGATGTTTCCGCCATTGGCATAATGGTAGACTCCCAGACATTTGCCGGAAGCCTTCGCCTGTCGGTAGGCTCTCTCATAATCCGGATTTACATAATTAGTTCCTTCCGTTGCCTTGATCACCACGAAATCACATTGGACAACCGTTAGATTGATCCCTCTTTGCCAGCTGCTGATGTCAATTCCATTTAGTGCCATAATGGTTCACTCCCTTCAAAAAAAGAGGGCGATCACTCGCCCCATTATTCTTTGTATTTACTTCTGTTCCAGATTTCTGTGATCCGTTCCCAGCCTCCGGTGCTTACCAGATACACAATAAATGCTGCCAGAAATGAGGCAAATACATAATACCATTCAATTACAATCTTGTAATAGACACATAGAACTACCACTGCCGTCGGTGTCAGGATTAGCGCTACCCCAAGCGCCACCACATTGGTCTGAATCTTTTTCAGTACCGGCATTTCCTTTATCACCTGTACAACTACGCTCACAAGGAATGCTAAAATTCCGATTCCACCAAGTGCGTAGGTAATATACTGCATCAACATTTCCGTATTCATAATCGTTACTCTCCTTTTTGCTTCAGATGTAATTCATCAATTTCCTGTTTCATTTTCGTCACCATTCCATTTCCGCCAAGTTCATGATATGCCTCATACATTTCACAGAAGTTCTGGTATGCATAAGACGGGATATTTCCAAGCTACGTGTACTTGCCGTGGTATTCAATCAACTGCACTCTAAGCAAGAGCATGGTGCCTTTGCTATTTGCATCTCTATCTCTTTTCTGATTTTTAAGAAGCCACACAATATACCCCAGTAATACCGGAAGTGCAATGGTATAAGTTTGTAAGACTAAATCTTTCATTTTTTGTCTCTCTTTCCTATTTTCTTGTAAAAAAATAAGACCTTCCGGTCTCGCTCTTATTTCCATATAATATATGCCTTTCTACATTGAAAAAGAGAGGCGTTAACCCAATGTCATTAAGTTAAGGAAAAATAATTAGATTCTTATATTAGAAATAATATAGG
>NZ_JAQEKS010000026.1:0-40181 GCF_027679115.1 Coprococcus sp. TM115-187
ATGTTTCAAAAGGTAAGAGTATGGTTGCTATCATGCGACCTTTCGGTGAAATTGTTTCCACACCTTTCGAAATCAAACACACAGCCAGTGATATCCATTCACTTGTAGAACTCATCAACTCTGTTGAAGGTGAGTCCCGAATCGTTATGGAGCACACAGGACGTTATTATGAAGTCCTCGCACATCAGCTTTCAGAGGCAAATCTTTTCGTCAGTGCCATTAACCCAAAACTTATCAAAGACTTTGATAATGATTCTCTTCGCAAAGTGAAATCTGATAAAGCAGATGCTGTTAAGATTGCCCGATATGCACTTGACAAATGGCAAAATCTTAAACAGTATAATGTTATGGATGAATTACGCAATCAGCTCAAAACCATGAATCGTCAGTTCGGCTTTTACATGAAACACAAGACGGCTATGAAAAATAATCTTATCGGCATCCTTGACCAAACCTATCCTGGTGTGAATACTTACTTTGACAGTCCTGCACGCAGTGACGGCAGCCAGAAATGGGTTGATTTTGCATCTACATACTGGCATGTGGACTGTGTCCGTAAAGTGTCCCTGAATGCCTTTATCGACCATTATCAAAACTGGTGCAAACGCAAGAAGTACAACTTCAGTCAGTCAAAAGCTGAAGAAATCTATGGAAAAGCAAAGGAACTTGTTCCTGTACTTCCAAAGGATGCCATTACAAAGCTTATAATTAAACAGGCTGTGGACCAGCTTAACAGTGCCTCTACAACTGTTGAGTCACTACGCACTCTCATGAGTGAAACTGCATCCAAACTCCCTGAATATCCTGTCGTTATGGCTATGAAAGGTGTTGGAACTTCACTCGGATCTCAGTTGATGGCTGAGATCGGAGATGTTTCCCGTTTCACTCACAAAAGTGCTATTACTGCATTTGCCGGTGTAGATCCCGGTGTTAATGAATCTGGAAGTTATGAACAAAAAAGTGTTCCAACCTCAAAACGAGGTTCCTCTGATCTTAGAAAGACTTTATTTCAGGTAATGGATGTCCTAATTAAAACACATCCTCAAGATGATCCTGTTTATCAGTTCTTAGACAAGAAACGTGCTCAAGGCAAGCCTTACTATGTCTATATGACTGCAGGTGCCAACAAGTTTCTAAGAATCTACTACGGACGAGTGAAAGAATATCTTTCATCTCTTCCTGAATCTTAATTATCCACTAATATTTTCAGACCAGCACTGGTGTGGTGGTCTTATTTTGATACCAAGTTTTCAACCTGTATAAAATTTTCAATGTTCTTCAATTTAGCCTTGACTTTTTATTTGCAGGCTGTTTTTCTTCCTCCAACTCCCGGAGGACTTCATCGCCGTACTTATCAATCATCCGTACCAGAAAATCAATGCACCGCTCAAATTCAATATTCTGTTGCATAAGCTCCTCCCGTTATTGTTTGTTCTGAGCTTATTTTACAGAACCTGCCGGAAAACCACATTGAATAGAATTTGATTGTAAATTGACACAATCACTTTAAAAATATCCGTATTTTCTTGAATCGAATGTATGTTCGTGTTATGATAGATATACTCAATCTTAACTACGAAAGGGGAATTTCTATTGAATCGATGCGATTTTTCTTCTATTAGCACTTGCTTAAAAAATCATATCAGCGAAAGTAATCAAATGAGTCAGCCTGATTTTTTATACGAATTATTTGAAGATTTTATGGATGATCCGGCAATCTTCATCAGGATATTACTGACATGGATTTTATTGATGATCCGCCGGAAAGCACTGACCAGGAACGGTTTCAAAGACATAACCGTTTTCTGCATTCCCTGAAATCTGATACTCTGCTTATCATAGATAATTTTAATGTCACTGCCGCACAGGACAGTTTTCTGTCAGTAGTATTAAAATATCGCTGCCAGATTTTGTTTACAACCAGAAGCAAACTGGATGAATACTGTACTCTGCCATTAAAAGAAATAGAGGATATGAACGCTCTCTTCCAGCTGACATCAGTATTTTATTCAGAGGCAGACACGTACCGGGCAACAGTTGAAAAGATCATCGAAACTGTTCACTCTCATACTTTTGCCGTGGAACTGGCAGCAAAACTTCTGAAAAATGGAATCTCAACTCCAGACCAGTTATTAACAAGACTTCAGGTGGAAAAAGCAGCTTTCCATAACGAAGATAAAATTAAAATAATCAAAGATGGACAAAGCAGCAAGGCCACCTATTACAGTCATATCCATACGCTGTTTTCGTTATACACTTTATCTCTTAAACAGCAGGATATCATGTGTAATATGTGCTTTCTTCCTTCCACCGGTATTTCTGCCCGTATATTTGCCAAATGGCTGGAACTGCCCACACTAAATGAAATCAACGATTTAATTGAGACTGGTTTCGTTCAGACAACAACACGTCGCACTATCTCTCTGCATCCGATGATTCAGGAAATCACCCTTTCAGAGACAAAACCATCTGTAACTCGCTGCCACATATTACTGGATTTTCAGGCAACTCTTGAAACCAAACCTGAAAAAACAATAAAACTGGAAAAAGATGCGCTTCATATAAATGACAGCATACCTCAGATTGCCAATTATGCAATGTTCCTGACAGAACAGCAGGAACCCGAAAGAGGAATCTCCGAATTGCAAAAATTATCCGGCATCATCAAGGAATACCATTCCGATGAATGTCTGGATTATGCCAAAGTACAGGAAACCCTTGCAACCATTTATCTGATGACCGCCAATCTTTCACACGCCAAAACACATTTTAAAAAAGCTTTCAAAATATATGAAAAGATCTGGGCTGATGAGCCTGAAATGATTGAAGCAAAATATCTGGAGATTCAGGAGTTATATCCACAGATTGGATTTTCCATTGGAAAAACTCTATCCGGTCTTTTAACAAAATAAGTACAATTTACGGCGGGCAACTTGCCCGCCGTTATATTCAACTATTCGTCAAATAAATATATGCATCTTCCAAAGTGATATCATTATCCAGGACACAATTCTCATTTGGCTTTCCTTTGCTTAATACTTTCATATGAATTCCATTTTCTACATACTGCTTAGATGAAATAGAATAATTGGCTTCTAACAAACGGGCCTCATCTACATTTTGTACCGTACAATTCCAAACACAGCCCTTTGCATTTTCCAGCAATCCACTCACGCTTCCGGAATATAAAAAATTTCCTTTTTTCATAATGGCAAGCTGTGTACAGGTTGCTGCTAAATCTTCTACTACATGAGTGGAAAACAGCACAGTTCTATCCTTTGAAAAATCAACCAGAAGATTGCGGATCCTAATCCTTTCTTCCGGATCTAACCCGGTGGTAGGTTCATCAATAATCAAAAAATCCGGATTGTTAAGAAGTGCCTGTATGAGTCCGACACGTCTCTTCATACCACCAGATAATTGCCGCATTTTTTTATTCTGATGCTCTGTAAGAGAAGTCTTTTCCAAATAATAGGTAATTCTTTGTTTGAGGTCATTTGTGGATACTCCTGATAGTCCACCCATATATACAAGACATTCTTTCACCGTAAGATTCGGATATAAGTCGATTTCCTGTGGAAGATAACCAATCTTTTTCTGTATTTTTTCATAATTTCCCTCGTTATACAGAATTCCATCAAGCGAAACCAATCCTTCCGTTTGTTTTAAAACGGTTGTAAGAACCCTCATCAGCGTGGTTTTTCCCGCACCATTCTCTCCCAAAAGTCCGTAAATTCCCTTAGGTATTTCAAGAGATGCCTTATTTACTGCAACTACACCATTTTTAAATCTAACTGTTAAATCATTTATTCTAATACTCATAATCTATCCTCTTTTCTTTAAAGCCATTGGTAATACTGCAAATAAAAACAGCCCCGCTATAAAAGACACAAGCGTTCCATAAATCCAACTCTCGGACATTAATTGAGTAGGTTCACAAAAGCTGAAAGAAAACAATCCCAGATTTCCGAAAAATGAACTTCCCGCTTTTGATATAAGTCCAATGACAATTCCAAATAAACATCCAATACCTGCCCACATATTTCGAAGCAATGTACACAAAATCACAGAGCATATACTCCAAAGCCAGATAGTTCCAAACATTGCAATGAAATATAAAAGAAATATCTGAATACCCGAAATGCCTTCGTTTACACTGCCCGGTTTTTGCCAGAAAAACAAAACATATCCAACACAAGAAAGTATTAATAAATATAATATTTGAACGCCCACTCTCTGCGATATTACTTTTAACTGCTTTTTTTGATCATACAAATGAAATACATCGGCACGCTTACTTTTTACTTCCATCAAATATGTGTCACTACAAAAAATAATTGTTAAAAATGCTATTGGCGACTGAATCGCTGAACCGATTTCTTCATAGTATATAATCGGATGAATAGCACACAATATCAGTATAAATGCACATGAATAAAAAATCTTATATAACGACAGGCAGTTTTTGAGTTCCGTTTTCAATGAACCCTCCTCCTTTTCCAGATTGTAACAGAAATACATACTAATATAACAGATGAGATCACAAGCATAATCTGATTTATATTTGACATTTTGGCTACATGTGTTTCAAAAAATCTGCCAGGGAATCGCACCATAATAGAGAACGGTCTCATATAATAAATATCATTCTTCATGGTCAGCATATTTGAATATATAATGTGTAAAAACAAGATTGGTGCTGCCGGAAGCGGATTTTTAAATATTACTGCTGTAATTGTATAGACACAACATATCATCAAAAGATTCGGAACAATATAGATCAGAGAATTCACGCAAAAATCAATTGGTGTTACTGGAAAGCCCGATTCTAAAGACGTTTTCAAACACAGCATAAAGAATATAACATTCAAAATCACTAATATTCCCAGCATACTAATGAATCCGCTTATTACTTTCCCACATATATATTGGATTGCCGTAACAGGCTTTGTATGTAATAATTCATAGGTACTTTTTCGTGTATCCTGAATAAATAAAAATGATAGCAAGACTGTTGCAAAAAAGGCCATATGCAATCCTGCAAAATCCGTAAATTTTTTTGCAAAGTACCAGGAAAAAGAATGTTCGGATAATTTCTGTTCGATATTATAATGATTGATTTCTTCTGCTGTCCCCTTATGAATTTCAAGGTCCTCATAAGCATATATTGCATTATAATAGCCATATTGGGATTTCAAAAACTCAGAAGCAGTCTTTACATCCATATTCTGAATTTCTTTCATTACATGATCTGCTTCCTGCCTGCTAAATCCAAAACCATTTTTGGAGGTGTCCATTAACGTCTCTTTGATCGTATCTTCCCACTCCCTTCTTCTTTCTTTATCATCAGATGTGGGAATGTACCCATCCATGACATCAGCATCTTCCAATGCTACGTCATTTTGTGTGATCTGTTCATTCTGTTTGATATAATGAATTTGCAAATACGATGACAGACATTGATACATACTGGCAACTATAATAATCAAGCCAATCCACAAAACAGGGTTCTTTAAATAATCAAGTATACTTCTTTTTATGATTGTTTTCATTGTATCTCTTCCTTTCTTTATTTCTTTAACAACATCATACAAATCAATTCTCAATAAATTCACAACAAAAAAGACTAAAACCACTTTATTTGTGATTTCAGCCTTATAAAGTATTTTTATTCAGCTTTGAAAAGAGCTTCTACATGAGCACCGCCTTGTCTGGCATTATTTATTTTCAAATTTCCTCCATGCTTTTCACAGAAAATACGAGAAATATACATACCAAGGCCAAAATGCTTTAAATCATCTTGTGGATTCTTATGATAAAATGGCTCTGTTACTTTTTCCTCAGTATCTACAAATCCTATTCCATCATCTTCAACAGAAATTATAAGAAAACCATCCTTTTTCTTTATCTGCAAAGCAATACTTTTTTGTGCATATCGAACCGCATTTTCCAGTAAATTGTCTGTCACTTCCATGACAAGTTCCTCATCCACTTTCACAATGTTTTGTTCCTGCGCTCTTTCTACCTTACATAATTTACTTTCCTTCTTGGACAGAATGGCAGCTTCTGCCTCAATCTTTTTTGCCAGTTCCGATAATTCTATCTCTGAGCATTGCAGTTCCCTCTGTTCTAAATGGGACATTTTTCTCATGTTTTCCGTGAAATGCTCTATACGATCAATCTGATACATGCCTGTTTGTAAGATATCAATAACATCCTCTGTTTTTATACTCTCAGCAGAAACAAACTCTAAGAGCATTTCCTGATACCCACGCAATATGGAAAGTGGAGAACGTATATCATGTGCAATTGCATTCCGCAAAGCCTTCTCGTCATCAATCATTCGCCACATCTTTCTGTTGTTATCTGCTAAAGCACTTCGCATCATTTCAAATTCTTTACACAAAGTTCCCATCTCATCTTTATTTTCATAGGACACATGAAAATCCAGTTCATTATCTGCAATCATTTGTGAGGCATCTTTTAGTTCCTGTAGAGGTGTCTTTAACTTATTTTTATAAAAAAAGAATACCGCAGCAACACTCCCAACAATCGAAAAAATCAGTACCGAATATGTTTCCATAAAGTCACACATTTCCGAAAGATGATAGTCCAAACGATTCATCTGCGATTGATTAGGTCTTGATATCTCAATCTCGTATTTCTTTCCATATTGCTGAAACACGTCCGTATAATCTGCATAATCAATATATTTTTCCCATATTTTATTCTGCATATTTCTTGCAAAATGAACTGTAAATCCAGATAACAGAAATGCTGCCGTTAAGCTGATCACAAAATAAAGCAGAATTGTTTTTTTCAGTGACAAGTTTCTTATTTTTTCCATCGGTATCCAATCCCCCATACAGTTTCTATGTATTCTTTTTCTGAATAATCCGCTATTTTTTTCCTTATACGCCGTACTAATTCCGTTATCGTTCTACTGTCCCCTTCCGCATCATATCCACAGACTTGTGCATATATACGTTCTTTATCAAACACCTGCCCTGGATGCATGGATAAGAATTCAATAATCTGATATTCAATTTTTGTGAACTCCATCCTGTGTCCAGCTATAGCTACTATTTTTTCAGAATAATCAATCAGCATTTCATCCATGAAGCGGTATTCTGTTTTTTGTTGATGCCTTTCTTCTCTCTTTATGTTTGTGACAATCCTTGCTTCCAACTCCCGAAGACTAAATGGTTTCGTAATATAATCATCCCCACCCGAAAGCAACCCATTAATTTTATCATCTTCGTCAACTCTTGCTGTTAGAAATAAAATTGGACATAACACTTTACTGCGTATCAGACGACATACTTCAATCCCATCCATGCGTGGCATATTGATATCCAACAAAATAATATCCGGTTTCATTTCTATTTTATTTAATGCTTCCATTCCATCTGTAGCCGTAATGGTTTCATATTGTTTCATATTAAAATAACTACAAAGCATTTTCACCAATTCTTTATCATCATCGACAACTAAAATCTTGTATTTCATCCAAACCACCTCCAGTATCCATATTATACGATAAAAAACAATGAAATCACAACAAGAGTACATGAAGAACGTAAGCACAATATATCTTTTTTCTCAATTCCTGCTCAATTTCCCCTCAATGCCTTTTTCCTCCGATTTTCGTATGCTTTTCCCACAGCAAAGCAGTACCACACCGGTACGACCTGCTGAATCAATCAATACGAAAACGGAGGTATTTTTTATGCGAGAACTCAGAAACACAAAAATCATTGCTGTAGATCATGGCTACGGCAATATGAAAACAGCAAACACCGTCACCCCAACCGGCATCAAAGCCTATGAAACTGAACCGATCTTCACCGGGAATATTCTGGAATACAACGGCATTTACTACCGGATCGGCGAAGGACACAAAGAATTTATCCCGGATAAAGCTATGGACGAAGAATATTATCTTCTGACACTAATGGCTATTGCAAGGGAACTGAATGTCTTTTCCATCCGTGAAGCAGATGTTCATCTGGCTGCCGGACTTCCTCTCACATGGATCAGAAATCAAAGAGAAGCTTTTCGTTCCTATCTGCTCCAGAATCCAGAAGTCCATTACCTTTTTAACGGCAAAGAGTATCATCTCCGCTTTGTGGGATGCAGCCTTTACCCACAGGGGTATCCGGCTATCGTAAACCAACTAGGAAATTTCAAGGGAACCAATCTCCTTGCAGATATCGGAAACGGAACCATGAACATTCTGTATGTCAACAATAAGAAAGCGCAGGAGAGCCGATGCTGGACAGAAAAACTTGGTGTAAACCAGTGCATGATTGCCGCAAAGAACGCTGTTCTGGACAAATTCGGAGTGAAAATTGAAGAATCCACAGTAGAACAGATTCTGCGGTTTGGAACAGCTGACATTTCAGCACCATATCTGGATTGTATCAGTTCTATTGCCAGACAGTATGTGGCAGAACTTTTTTCCACACTCCGCAAATATGAATACAATCCTGACCTAATGCGCCTGTATGTAGTTGGCGGCGGTGGATGTCTGATCCGTAACTTCGGAACTTATGACAAATCACGAGTCACTATCATTGATGACATCTGTGCCACCGCCAAAGGTTATGAATCTCTGGCTTATATGAACCTGAAAAGGAGGGGATAAATCATGCAGAACAATATCCGCAACACAAACCTGCGTTTTAATCTGGACAAAGAACAGCAACGGAGAGCCTGGGAATATTTACAGACGATGGACAGGCAGGATTTTAAATCTTACAGTCAGGTAATCTCTCTTGCGCTGGTAGATTATTTTGACCGCTACTACCGCACACAGGCTGATCCTTATCTGGAAACAAGAGAGCGGGAAGAACTTTTTGTGAAACAAATTGTAGATGCAGTGGAATACAGCCTGAAACAGTCATTGCCACTTTTTCTTTCCGGACTGACTGCAGGCATGGTGCAAAGGGAGCCCCAAATCAGGGCGCCCTTTCCAACACCTGAAAATTCACAGCCAGATAGTGATATAGACTGGGATTTTCTTGGAGAATAAACCTTTTTGATTGGAGGTGAACGCATGACTGACTTTCTGACAGCAGACACCAACCTGCCATCTTATATGATGTTTCCCCGTTTCCTTCTGGACATGGAAATAAACGAAACCGCCAAAATGCTTTATATTATCCTGCTCGACCGGGCAAGGCTTTCCCAGAAAAGTGAGGGCTGGTCAGATACAGATGGTCATGTGTTCATTTACTTTACGATTGAAGCAGACCGCTGTGAAATCAACCGTCAGATTCGTGCGGATAACAAAATGCTCCGAGAATTAAAAGCAAAGGTAGCAAAACTGGCTGAAGCTGTAGAAAAGTCTATTCCAATAATAGCTGAAACGTTAGAAGCGATCCGCAATCATATGATTTTTACACAGTATCATTTACTTCATAATGAGATGCAAAAAGAAGTGATCCATGACTGGATGAATCATTTTAATCCAATACTGAATAAATACAACACAGTTAAAAAGGAACTCAAAGCTAAAGTTACGGAACGGAAATAACTGAATATGCAAAAGGATAAAACCAGTATTTTGAATCCCATCCGGCATATAAAATTAAATCAGCAGCTTACCACTATTACCGAAGAAATCGAAGAACTGAAATCAAGGAAAGAGCAGCTAATCTTCCAGGCAGAATGCTCTACCGATAAAGATATGACGAATCTATCCAAAAAATATGACCAGATGAATAACAATCTTGATATCCTGGATTCTCAGGACATCTCGCTCAAAAAACAGCTTGAAAAAGATGCCGCCGCTTTCCGGGAAGAAAAATTTCGTCCTGAACCAGAACAGTATACAGAATTGCTGAACACCCGAATCCAGATACATCCTGATTTTCGGGATAAGCTAATCGAACAGCTCAAAGGTACTTTCGGTAAATATTATGACTATCACCGTCGTGATATTGCCGCCAATGAGGTAGATTATCTCAATGTGGAAGATCCTGATGTTTTTTCCCATTGTGCCTGGGAACTTGAATATCAGAGGAAACAGGAAGTTAGAAGAAATCAACCTGCTCGAACTAAGAAAAGGTCGTATGATACGGAATTATAATCATCTTTGGATAGCTATACTCTTTCTAACTTTTTCTAACACAAAATATTTTCAAACCTCTATCTTCCAAAAAGGCGTATGGATTCAAAACTTCCATACGCCAAGCTTATAGACCAGTCTATAACCTTATAAAATAAAAGTTGTCACCTTTTTCTTACATCTCATTTTCACACGAAGCAAAATAAAATTCAAGTCAGTTTATTTTTATATTTTAACTGGTGTTGTTATCTCTTTCAAATTTATATCACATAAATAATCTGCTTGTTTTTCATCCATTTTACCACCAACGTGCATATTAGATGATAGCGTTATTTTCTGATAATACGTATTCATAAACAAATCGTGATATTTTACATGTATAACAATATTAAAATTTTTATATTTTTGCATCACTTCGTGCTTTATAGTATACCTAAACATTTCTGATTCACCCAAATCAAGGAAATCATCTTCTGTAATTTTGTCAAAATTGAAATAAATATGTATAGGAAATGCAGCTTCCTCCCCTGGTTGCAATAAATTAACTGAACGATTTGATGTGTCAGCATTTCGTTGCATGAGAATTGGATAATGTTTTCGTCCATCATCAATCTCATCTATATCAAAATCAAATTCTACTGCAGGACCTAAACCAATATTTTTTATATAAATGATACTTGTGTATTCTGGTCCATTGTTTTCCTTTGGTTCACAGCCAATCGGCAATTCTGCAATAATCTTATTTGTTCCTACCAACTTATTGTCATGGACATAGCGCATTGAACAATAAGGCCGAACTTGCAATTCTCGATCTTTTTTATTTTGTTCATTCGTATACAAAATCGTAATAATAATACCTGCAAGAGAAACAATTGCACCTATGAGAGCACCTATGTATCCACCAAAAAAGCCAACCCAATCAGAATTTTCTATATTGCTTGGAAATTCGTTTCCTATTATTAGCCAATCCATAGCAATCGGTAGACCAATTATTAGTAATATTGATATTAATATGATGATAATTATCGTTTTCTTTCTCATAATGATTACCTTAAATAGAATCCAGCACTTTTTCAATGCACATTACATTTTTATCTTTGCATCTACAATTATTCCTTTTCGCCATATAGCTCAATCAATGATTTGTCCAGTTTTATTAAATAATACCACATTGTTAATCTATTTTCTATATACTACTTTTACAAACAGCCAAACATAAAGTGTAAAAAGCTCCCGAAGGAGCTTTCCATGCTTTAAATATACACTAATTCTTTCAACACAATCTCTTCTGCAGCATTCCGGATATTATTTACCGCTCTGACCCATTCCATCTGATCACAAACTTTCAATTCTTCCGTAATGCCCTGCCTCTCCATCATCTGACGCACCAGAATATCCATTCTCTCCTGTGCTTCATCGTCCACAGTATTCAGATGTTCTGTCAGTCTGTCTTCCAACATATACAGTGAATACATTGCCGGACGATGCTCTTTCAGATACGTTTTCCGAATCATTCCATATTTCCCATAATGCGGTTCTTCATCTGTACTGACAAGATTCGGATAGTAAATTCCGTCTGCGTCAAGTGTGTAGGTCCCACCCATTTTTTCAAATGTGCTTTTCATGTGTTATTCCTCCTTGAAATCAGCGATGTCCTTAGATCATCGCAAAATATTTCAGGGCAGCCTTAATAGCATCTTCTTTCTCTTTCGGACACTGTGGCACTTTGGGATTTTCTGTCTTTGGCAGATTATAGTTCTCTCCCACTTCAATTCCACATTTGCGTTTTACCTGAGAAATATATAAATTTGAAACCTTCAAGCCAAATTCTTTCAGCACATAATCTTTGATTTCCTGATAGGTTGCTTTCGTCTCTGCACTGGTTGCATCCAGCTCATCTAAGTCTAAGTCGATCTCTATCGTGTCATCTGGTTTTTGTTGGGACAAAAGAACTACCGTCTCGACATCGTTTTGTGTGAGCAACGAATATCTATCATCTTCCGCCTCATAGCTCACCGGAAATCGAAAGTCTATGTGCTTCAAAACTTTACCATCCAGAGTCTCATCTGGAAAAATTTCTATAGACTTGATGAAATTCTGAAAGAATTGCTTCTTTTCAAAATCCCCCATCTTGGTGTATAGTATATCAAAATCTCGCACAATTTTATATAGGCGTTCTGCCGAAATTTGTTCATCATAGGCACTTTCCATTTTTTCTGATAGTGTCGCAATCGCATCCTCAAGATTATCAATGCGATCATACAGATTATCTAATCTATCCTGCATGTCCTGATATTTCCTGTTGTAATGACGGTCAGTGACATCCAATTTGTCCATTTGCTCACTTAGTTTCTTCTTCGCTCCTTCAACCTGTCGAAGCTGTTCTCTTAGATTATTTCTCTCCATCTGAAGGTTGCTCACATCAACTTTATCTTCCATCTTGCTGGCTATAAAATCATAGAAATTCTTGTCACGAACCATATCAAGTACAATATGCTCAACTTCTTCATTCAGCTTTTCCTGTCTATAAGAATGTTTAAAATCACACTTCTGACCATTTTCAAGACGTCTGCGATGCTGGCATCTATAATAGAACTGATCTTTATATGCCCCTGTCTTTTTGTTCTTGCGGCGATTAACCATACCGCTAAGACCTGCTCCACAGATTGGGCACTTAACAATTCCAGATAAAATGTGTGCATGTTCCATACTATGTGTCTTAACCCAAGAGATGCCTGTCTCGGCACGTTTCTTCCTTACTGCATCCCAAGTCGCTTCATCAATAATTGCGTCATGCTTTCCATCAGCAAGAAGATAGTCATCATTCATAACCCTACGATACTCGTCTCTTGTTCCTTTGACCTTTTCAGTTTTAATTCTTCCATAAGCAATTTTTCCAAGATAAACAGGATTATCCAATATCTTCTTTACGATTCCTCTCGTGAAGTAACCAAGTTCAAAATCACGGCTACTCTTGCATAACAAGTGGTGGAAGTTTGAACTCTTCCTGTGCAAGTTTCAGTTTTTCTTCTGCTCTTGCTCTGCATCTAACCGCAGCTCTGCAGAAAGTACACCACTCACCAGGACAATATTCACCTTTCCCCTTCATTGCCATCTCAGCTTTTGGCTTTAATACTTCTTTCGCCCAAGTTTTCAGTTCTTCTACTGTAATTGTCCAAGTACTGACTTTTTCCCTCCTTGGTTGAAAGATAGACATCGAAACTTCTGAAATATCATAAAGGCTTTCATAAATTGCAAGTGCACCAAGTGAATAGCATTTCATTTGTGGATTCTCATAAGCGTCTACTAATACTCCCATTTCAAATGCATCAACACCATACTTTTGAACGGCCTTATCTACTACAATAGTGGAATGACGAAAATGCTCTTTCATTCTCACATCAACATCTCGAACAGTCTGTCCTATATATACTTTTCCATTATGGGTATTAACCATTTTATATATAACCATAACTCGATTGCCTTCTTTTATTAATTTGCCACCAGATAAATCTGTTTGTCATCAAAGCAGATTCGATCAGTATGATTGTAAATCTGAATCATATCTTCCATCTTATTTACGAAGATATGTGTTCCAGAATTGTTGAGTGCTGCAAACTGGTGAACTGCCTGCTTCTCCATACCAATTGCATTCTTCTTCAAATGAGTACCACCATTCTGAAGGAATTCATCAACTGGTCCTTCTTTCACGAGTGGTATGCTTCCAATGACCTTACCAACAGCTTTCCCTGCAGTACCAATACCCTTAAGTACATTTGCTTCTACCGCTAATCCGCCAAGTTTTTCAAGATACAAAGAACTCTTCTCAAACAATTCTCTATAACTTCCTGAAAGCTTTACAATCTCGTCCTTAATACCTGAAATATACTCTTCCTTGAAATTACCACCAAGCATGATTTCCATCATTGATGCAAGGGAATAAGTGTATAAAGCAAGTCTGTAGTACTTGAATCTTTTCTCCAATTCAGATAATGCTGATTTAACCTGTCCCTGTGCAACTAGCAACTTCTTAGATGACAAGAACTCAGTTACCTTCTTCTGATATGAAAGCATATGGCTTCGTGCAGTTCTCTTGATATCCATTACCATCTTATGGCTGTTCTGCACATACATTTCATTATCCCAATTATGCTTATAATTATTAATCAATTCTGTTAAAGTCTCAAGATCTCCTTCGACATTTACCTCATCTTTGATTTCAAGAAATGACAATATCTGCTTCTGAGTTTCTGCGATCTCACCTAGTTGCTTCTCAATAGAGTACAATGCAACAGCCATCATCATTGTCGCAGGATTGATTGCTGCCACAGCTTGCGATGTAGCCGTAAGTGGACCAGCTTCTGCCAACTGAACCATCTTAGAACTTCCTGCAGCCGTCTTCATAGCCCCCCAGGCATTTCCGTTCTTAGCCATCTTCAAAGTATCTCCTACAGCTTTATTAGCAATCGTGAAGAGACCATCTGTTGCAAGAGTGGTTGTCGTTGTCACTGTATTAAATGCCGGAACCAAAGAAGCGACACCTGCTCCTAATGTAGATAACTCTGCAATCGGAACACTCATAGTTTTCTTGTTGGCAAGTGATGATCGTGCATCTACTAAAAGTCCTTCTGTGATTTCCATCAAATCATTTGAGTCTTCAACCGGAACAAGACCATCTTCGTTTATTTTAATAATATCTCCCATATTCTTACCTCCACGCTGATATCATTCATATCAGCCGTTGTAGATTTCGCGTCTATTTCAAGAAAGGCCACTCCCCGTAGAGAGCAGCCTTATAGTGCTTACTTACCTTTTTTGATTTTGTAGTAATCTTCAGTATCTACACCAATCTCAACGATATCTTTATCTTTGACTTTTTTGTTGCTCAAGAGACAAACGGTCTCGACGTGCACCGTGCTCGGGAAAAGATCCACACACCCAATCCGTTCTACCTGATATCCTCTTCCCTGCAGAAGCTCCAGATCTCTTGCCAGGCTGGTCGGCTTGCAGGCAATATAAACCATTCTTTCCACACCAAAATCAATGATCTTTTCCAGTGCTTTCGGATGCACACCGTCTCTTGGTGGATCCAATACGATCAGATCCGGTACTTCACCCAGATCATCGATTACTTTCAACACATCTCCAGCCCAGAAGGTACAGTTATCGAGTCCATTTAAAGCAGCATTTTCTTTTGCAGCCTCTACTGCCTCTTCAACGATTTCCACACCTACTACTTTTTTTGCCACTGGTGCAAGGATCTGTGCAATCGTTCCGGTTCCACTGTAGAGATCAAAGATTACCTTATCTTTCGTCTCACCGATATAAGATCTTGCTGCTTCATAAAGCACTTCCGCGCCAAGGGAATTAGTCTGGAAGAAAGAAAATGGTGTGATCTTGAACTTCAGTCCCAGAAGTTCCTCATAGAAATAATCCTGTCCATATAAAATTTTGGTTCCTTCATCTTTTACCACATCCGCAAGGCTGTTGTTGGTTGTATGAAGAATTCCGGCAAGCTTCCCATCATAAGAAAGACCGGTAAGCTTTTCCACCAGTCTGGCTTCATCTAGCTGTGCCTCCGATGTTGTTACCAGATCAATCAGAATTTCTCCGGTGCGAACTGCCTTTCTCACAAGAAGATGACGGAAAAATCCAGTATGGCGCATTCTGTGATAATACGGAAGACCTGTATCTGTCGCAAACCCCAGAACAGCCTTTATAATTCGTCTGAAATCCTCATCCACAATCTTGCATTCTGTAACATTTACAATATCGTGAAAGCTGCCTCTTTTATGCATGCCAAGTGCAAGAGGTCCGTCCTTATATTCGTCTCCAAAAGAAAATTCCATTTTATTGCGATATGCATCTCTGACCGGGCTTTCTTTAACACCCTCCCAGATATAATCACCATCAACCGCCGCATCCATCATTGCATGGATCTGCGCTTCCTTCATCTCCACCTGCTTTTCATACGGCAGATTCTGATAAGTGCATCCGCCACAGACTCCAAAATGCGGACATGCCGGCTGACATTCTTCCGGTGAATGCTCCAGAATTTCCAGAAGCCGTCCCTCTGCCTGACCTTTTCGTATCTTATTCACCGCGAAACGCACCTTTTGTTCCGGAACGGTATTCTTCACGATCACTTTTTTTTCTTCGTCCTCTACCACGGCAAATCCTTTATTCGGGAAATCTACCCTTTCTATATATCCTTCTAATATCTGTCCTTTTTTCATCTATCTATATACCCTCACATAGAAAAGGCAGGAATCTTTGACAATTCCTGCCTTCGCTGCTTTCTTAATATTACTGTACTTCATCTTCATCACTGAAGAAATCATTGTCGAAATCATCGTCAAAATCTTCTTCAAAGTCTTCCAGATAATCCGGAGTAAAGAAACAATATACTGCATATGCAATTGCTGCAACTGCTGCTACCGCACCGATAATTGCAAGAATCCAGAGAACAGTTGTCTTCTGATCATCATCTTTCTTATGCATCATATCGTTGAGTTTCGTTGTTGCAAGTAATTCTTCGATTCTGTTCATCTCCATACACGCCCTTTCTGCCGTCACTCTCTGCTTCGGCTCACTCATTGTTTATAGCTAGTATACCACAAATCCATGCATAATTTCCACCATATTGCACAGATTTTCCGAAAAAGAATGTGTTTCTTAGGCACATAGTGCAATTTTAGTCAATTTTCTGCAGTTTTGCAAACATGGCAAACATCTTCTTCGTGCCCGCCGTATCAAAGTCCACAGTCACTTCATAGTCTCGTCCGCCTTCTGTGATCTGTGTCACCAGACCTTCCCCAAACTTAATATGACGCACTCTGTCCCCCACATCATATCCCGGACCTTTTCCCTTGGTCACAGTAAACTGCTGTGCAGGCTTTGTCGCTGCGAACGCTTTTGTCGCAAATGCCTGCTTTGCCTGACGGTAAGCAGATACCTTTGGTTCCTCCTCTGTCTGCTCCTTTTTGAACAGGGCACCGGTAGAAAGCAGACTCAGCGGAATCTCTTTTAAGAATCTGGACATCTTATTATACTGTGTCTCACCGTGTACCATCCGTCGTCTTGCACAGGTCAGCGTCAGATTCTCCTTTGCACGGGTAATTCCCACATAGCAGAGTCTTCTCTCTTCTTCCAGCTCTGCCGGATCATCTGCCGTGATCGTCATATAGCTTGGGAAAATCCCATCTTCCAGGCCGGCGAGATAGACGTGTGGAAATTCCAGGCCTTTCGCACTATGTAAAGTCATCAGCACCACATAGTCCGTCTCCTCATCAAGACTGTCGATATCTGCAACCAATGCCACTTGCTCTAAAAAACCGGAAAGTGTCGATTTTTCATCTTCTGCTTCACAGGACTCCTCGTATGCAACAATTTTATTCCGGAGCTCTTCAATATTTTCCAGACGGCTTTCTGCTTCTTCATCAGAATCTGCCTGCAGTTCTTCTACATATCCAGTCGCATCGATAATCTCATCCATCAATTCCGCTACACTCATGCGTTCGCCTTCGGCTTTAAAATGCTCAATCAGGGCTGCAAAGGATTCGATTTTGCCAAGCGCACGTCCGATTCCCGGAACCGATCCTGCAGCCAGGATTGCTTCATAGAAACTGATCTCCCGTTCCGTTGCATAATCCTGTACCCTTCCGATAGTTGTCAGTCCGATTCCCCTCTTCGGTACATTGATGATCCTCCGTACTGCCAGATCATCTTTTCCATTATCTACTGTTTTTAAATATGCCAGCAGATCCTTTATTTCGCGTCTTGCATAGAAGTTTACTCCACCAACGATCTTATACGGAACATTGGATACCACCATCTTTTCCTCGAATATACGTGACTGCGCATTGGTTCTGTATAAAATAGCGAAATCCTTATATTCTCTTTTTCCACTGTTCACCTTGTCTTTGATATCACTGACAATATAATCCGCCTCATCGTAAGCAGAATCAAACTGACGGAACTGAATCTTCTCCCCCTCACCATTCTCGGTCCAGAGCGACTTCTCTTTTCGTCCTGTATTGTGACGGATCACTTCATTTGCGGCGTTCAGGATTGTGGATGTGGAACGGTAATTCTGTTCTAGCTTGATCACTTTCGCATTCGGATATTCTTTTTCAAAATTCAGGATATTCATGATATTCGCACCCCTGAATTTGTAGATCGACTGGTCGTCATCACCAACTACACACAAATTCTGATACTTACCAGCAAGAAGGCTTACCAGCTTAAACTGTACCGTATTCGTATCCTGATACTCATCCACCATGATATAACGGAATCTTTCCTGATAATACTCCAGCACGTCCGGCTGTGTCTGAAGAAGCTGTACCGTCTTTAAAAGCAGATCGTCAAAATCGAGTGCATTGTTAGCTTTCAGCTGCTTTTCATACTCGGTATAAACCTGTGCAATCTTCTTTTTCGCCCAATCCCCTTCCGCACGAAGTGTCATCTCTTCCGGTGTGACAAGCTCATCTTTTGCAGAAGAAATCGCACTAAGAAGCGACCGTTCTTTAAACATTTTCGTATCAATCTGCAAATATTTACACACATCCTTGATCAGTGTCTTCTGATCATCTGCATCATAAATCGTAAAATTTGTATCATACCCAAGCCGGTCAATATATCTGCGCAGGATCCGCACACACATTGAATGGAAGGTGCTCACCCAGATACTCTCCGAACCGAATCCAACAATCTGATCCACTCTCTCACGCATCTCCCCGGCTGCCTTGTTCGTAAATGTGATCGCCAGGATATTCCATGGGTTCACACCTATCTGATCGATCAGCCAGGCAATCCTGTGTGTAAGGACACGTGTCTTACCGGATCCTGCTCCGGCAAGAATCAGAAGCGGGCCCTCTGTATAGAAAACGGCCTCCTGCTGTCTGTCATTTAATGTATCATAAATACTCATATTTTTGTTCCTCTTTCTTCTCCTCTCTCGAGGCTCTATTGCATCATTATATTATAAAAAAAGTGGGGTGTCAAAGAATCTCTCGTCCCTATTTTTCGTCGTAAAAATAGAAAAATACAGCTCCTTTTTTCTTATCTGTAAAATTTTGCAAAATATCTGGACTTTAAAATTTTAATGTGCTAATATGTCATTGTATGAATGAGTGGGGTAGTTTATGTCACACTCTTATTGATTATTTGTCATGGAGGGATAATATAATGAGTAGAAAAATCAGAACAGAAGCGGTCGATTCTTTATTTGATGCCGTTCTCAGTCTGAAAAGCAGAGAAGAATGCTACACATTCTTTGAAGATGTCTGCACGATCAATGAGCTTTTATCGCTTTCACAGCGTTTTGAAGTAGCTAAGATGCTAC
This sequence comes from Coprococcus sp. TM115-187, assembly GCF_027679115.1. NCBI lineage: Bacteria > Bacillati > Bacillota > Clostridia > Lachnospirales > Lachnospiraceae > Coprococcus > Coprococcus sp. TM115-187. The sequence continues at coordinate 19,419 of NZ_JAQEKS010000026.1, forward strand.
GTGATCAGAAAACATACCTGGAGATTGCAGAAAAGACTGGTGCTTCCACAGCAACAATCAGCCGCGTAAACCGCTCTCTTAATTATGGTAATGATGGATACGATATGGTATTTGAGAGACTTCAGGCGGGGGCTGAAGAATCTGAATCTTAATTTTACAGACATCGGCAGGAGTTGGTAGTAACAGCTATTGCCAAACAGATAATAGTAAAAAGGAACGAATTTCAAAATCTGAAATCCGTTCCTTTTTTATTCTTCTTAAAAAAGCTAACGCTTTTATTTTTTCTTATCCGGCTTTGGAAGTTCGTCCACCATTTTTTCAATCAGTTGCTTTTTCACATACACATCAAAACTGAGATTACAGATAAAGGCAAACTTCTGAAGCTGTTCTCTTTCTTCATCATCCACACATACAAAAGAATTCTCAGCAGTCTCATACGCCTTACGAATACTATCCTGCAACTCTCCGATCCTGCTTTTTTCCATCTTACAGACTTCTTCATAGATACTTTCCATGTCAAATTCCGAATCCACAGCAAAATATTTGTCTGTCAGTGGCTTTAACAAAATCTCAATATCTTTGATTGAGAGCAGGTTCTTAAAATAATAGACAAAAATTAAAACCAGAAGGTGCTCTTTGGAATACTTTTTCTTGTTCGGAGGCGGAAGCAGATTGTTCTTCGCATAATTATTGATCATCGTTTTCGTCAGGATCTTATCATCCTCATAACGCTTCGTCGAACTGAGCTGCTCCTCCATAAAAGTTGTTACCTGATCCATATATAAATCTATATTCGGAATATCTACCGGATGAATATAATCAATTCTGCCGACACTTTCCAGGATACTGTTTAATAAATCTTCCGTATTTATCGTCATTCTTTTTCACCTCAATATAGATATTATATAGTATTAAAAACTAGATATCAAGTCTTTTCTCTATCTTTCATCCAGGCTTTTTTAACGTAAATGACGTATTAACAATTCACTTTTTTCTGTTTCCACATATTCCGTTTATACTGAATACATGATTTCAGAAGCTCTGCAGAAGTATTAACGATCAGTTCTTCCGGAAAATGACTTTCCTCGATCACCGGAAGCGCATAACTGTAATCTGCAAGATCTACATCCATATGTGCGTCGCTTCCCATCGTAACCGGAACTTCGTATTTCTTACAGTATTCCAGCATTTTTAAATCATTTTTCCTGGTATCCACGCGGAATCCGCCAGGTCTTAACGAACCGTTATTTACCTCCAGAACGGTTCCTGTCTCTTTTGCTTTTTTGGCCAGCTGTTCATAATCCACCGGATATCTTCCGTCATCCGGATGTCCAATAATGTGAATCAGCGGATTCTCCATTGCCGCAAGGTATGCCGCCGTGATTGCCTCTTCCGTCCGCTCGCCTTTATAACAAGGTCCATGAATACTTGCAATTGCAATATCCATCTGGCAAAGTGTGCTCTCCGGAAGGTCAACCTCTCCCTTTTCATTCATAATATTCAGTTCCACACCCATGAACAGTCTCACGCCGTACATTTCACGCGGTACGATATGCAGATTCTGGAAATAGAACTCATGACAGGTTCCCGGCATCTGCGGTGCATGTTCAGTCAGTGCAAATGCCTCCAGTCCTTTCTCTTTCGCCATCTGTGCCATCTCACGTATCGTATTGTATGCATGTCCGCTGACAATGGTATGTGCATGTGTATCTAAAACTATTTTCATCGGTATTTCCTCCTGCCTGCTCTTTGTCTGTGTTCTCACAGCTCATCTTTTCTTATATTCTTATGATAAACTGATTCTTTCTTTTTTACAATCCGTTTTTCCCCACTGTTTTCATTTCTAAAATTTCTATAAAATGTGCGGTGTTTTTGTTGTCACATGGTACAATAGACTATAAGAATATTTAACGAAAGAGGTTTTTTTATGAATCTTTTAGCAGCACTTGCAAGTGTACGGATCTTTCCCAGAAAAGCTTCCCATCAGACACTGACTACCCGTTGGGGAAAAGCTCTTGATCCGCAGCACATACTGGAAGAATATCCACGTCCGCAAATGATCCGCGATCAATATATCAACCTGAATGGAGAATGGAATTACACAGTTCTTTCAGAAAAAAATACCATAACCAAAGAAGGAACTCTTCTCGTTCCTTTTTCTCCGGAAGCCCCTCTTTCCGGTGCCGGTTTCCAGTTAAAGCCGCGCGAAAAAATGCTCTGTGAGCGCCTGCTGTCGGTCAAGCGCCTTCCTTCCGACGGATCCCGGTGCATCTTGCATTTTGGTGCAGTCGATCAGTATGCGAAAGTTCTGGTAAATGGAAAAGTAGTTGTCTCACATATCGGCGGATATCTTCCATTTTCTGCTGATATCACAGATGCTCTGCAGGAGGGTTGCAATACTCTGACTGTACACATTGAAGACCGTTCCGACACTTCTTATCACAGTGTTGGAAAACAGAAATTAAAGCGTGGCGGAATGTTCTACACCGCCCAGAGTGGAATCTGGCAGACAGTATGGATGGAATGGGTTCCGGCTGTCTATGTCAAAAAACTGGAACTCACCCCTTTATATGAAAAAGAGACGGTACACGTATCCCTTCTTTTAAATCATCCGATTTCCGGATGCAGCGATGCCGAAGCGGTTGTCTGTCACGTCAGAGACATGGACGGTCGCCTGATTTCCAAAGGGATCTGCACCAATCAGTCTGACTCTCTTTGCTGTTACTCCTGCTACTGTGACGTCAACAATATGCATCCCTGGAATCCTGATGATCCTTATCTTTATACAATTGAGATACAGGCAGGCGAAGATAAAGTCACCGGCTATTTTGCAATGCGTACCTTTACCATCGAACCGGATAAAAAAGGACTTCCCCGCTTCTGCCTGAACCATGAACCACTTTTTCTGAATGGAGTCCTGGATCAGGGATACTGGCCGGACGGGCTTTACACTGCGCCATCTGATGAAGCGCTGATCTATGATATCCAGACCATGAAAAATCTCGGCTTCAACATGATCCGTAAGCATGTAAAAGTCGAGACTGCAAGATGGTATTATCATTGCGACCGCCTTGGAATGATCGTCTGGCAGGACATGGTAAACGGTGGCACCTACAATGCTCCGTTCATGACCTGGCTGCCTGCACTCTTTCCAAAATTCAAGCTTCACACCAGTGACCGGATTCATCCTCTCTTCGGCAGGAAAAATGTACATGGCAGAGAAGAATTCATCCGTGAATGCAAAGAAACTGTCACTGCCCTAAAAGCATTCCCATGCATCAGCACCTGGGTAATCTTCAATGAAGGCTGGGGACAGTTTGATTCAAAAAAGCTCACTGCCTTATTCCGCGAACTGGATGACACCCGGCTCATTGATTCCGCCAGTGGCTGGTTTGACAGACGGCAGGGAGATTTCAAAAGTGAACATAACTACTTTGCAAAGCAGTTCGTAACTCCATCTGACCGCGCTTTCGTCATCTCCGAATACGGCGGCTACACCTGCCAGGTCAAAGGACATACCTGCTCCGGCAAGACATACGGATATAAAATCTGCTCTTCACAGGAAGAATTCCAGGCAGCCTATCATAAACTTATGTCTGAAGAAATTGACCCCCTCAAAGAACAGGGATTGTGCGGAGCAGTATATACACAACTCTCCGACATCGAAGATGAAATAAACGGGCTGATGACTTACGACAGGGAGGTTTGTAAGTTGTAGGTGGTTGACAAAGTTACGCACCCATGGATTCGGATTCACCCCCGCTCGCGCTTAGTCCGCAAACGTAGCGGATACTAAGTTCGATGATGTCTGACGACATCCTCTCACTAAGTACCGACGTTTCCGATGGGGTTCATTCCGAATGCATGGGTACTTGCGTTTGTCGCTCCAGTACAAGTTGTGCGGAGGCGCTTCGCTGCCGCACTGGGAAAATACTATTTCAATTTCAGTGGGATAGGTTGCTCAGGAACGTAAACTTTATACCTTATCAATATACCTCCAGTACTTCTGCAAATCCATTGCCACCACTTCCCGTCAGACACCACATCCAGGCGATGCGCAGCGGATGCCGTCCCCCCTGGTATTAGTTTTTGTGCGCTTAGTATGGTGCCGTCTTCCCCCCTTCGCCGATGCGGTTCTGGTGTCATAGCACAGCCCGGGGCAGAACGATAATTCTGCTGGCGGGCCCTCAAAAAACGCCGGCACTTAGTGAGGGGATAACGCTTGCGGGATCACCGAACTTAGTACCGCTGCGTTTTTTGCGGAGCGAAAGCGCGCCCGAAAGCAGAAATATCGTTCTGCCCCGGGCGTCCCTTTCCCACCACCTAACTCATCAGCAAAATCCCCGAAAACGGCGGCAGGTCCAGCGTCACATGCGTCCCTTTTTTTGCTTTTGCCGGCAATGTCTTTTTCTTTTTTGTATTTCCTCCATATTCATCCCAGTCCGTATCCAGTATCACACTGAGTTTTCCTTCTTCTTCGGTATCCAGTTCGTAATCTTCCTGTTCTTCGTCTGAGAAGTTGAATATCGCGATAAAGTTCTTATTTTTTCCTTTTCTTTTGATCGCATAGATACAGCGTTCTTCCTGATGGCAGTCCAGCCATTTGAAATTCTCCGGATCATAATCATGCCAGAATGCATCATTTTCCTGACCGATACGGTTCAGTTCGATCATATAACAGTGAAATGCATCATGGAGCGGATATTTTAGGATATCCCAGTCCTGCTCGCGGCTTTCATCCCACTCGCGAAGCTGACCGAATTCATTTCCCATGAAATTCAGCTTCTTACCAGGATGTGCCATCATATACAGATACATAGCTCTTGCCTGTGGGAACTTATCCTCATATTCTCCGTTCATCTTCTGGAGAATCGTTGCCTTTCCATGTACCACTTCGTCATGACAGTATTCCAGCAAAAAATGCTCATTATAATAATACATCATCGAGAATGTCAGCTTATGATAATCTCTGCTTCTGTATTCTGGTGCACTCTGGAAATATTCCAGTGTATCGTGCATGAAGCCAAGATCCCACTTGTAATCAAAACCAAGTCCTCCCTGGTCAACCGGTTTAGTAACACCTGGAAAATTGGTGGAATCTTCTGCAATCAGCATGGCTGTCGGATGAAGGGACTTTAGTCCCTGGTTCATCACCTTCAGAAAATCCAGTGTCGTTCCGTTAACACCCCTGGCCTCGTCACCCTGCCAGTAGATCAGACGGCTGACTGCATCCATACGGATTCCGTCAAAATGAAACTCACTCAGCCAGTAATTTGCTGCCGACTGTAAGAAACATCGTACTTCCCCTCTGGAATGCATGAAATTACAGCTTCCCCATTCGCTTTCACCTACTGCCGCATTTGGATATTCATACAGACAGGTTCCGTCAAATTCTTTCAGTCCATAATAATCGACTGCAAAATGTACCGGAACAAAATCCATGATCACACCAATTCCTGCCTGGTGACACTCATCCACAAATTTTTTCAGCTCATCCGGTGTTCCATAACGTGCGGTCGGCGCAAAAAATCCGGTATTCTGATATCCCCAGGATCCGTCAAAAGGATGCTCGGAAAGCGGCATCATCTCAATATGAGTATAATGATTCTTTTTTACATAAGGAATCAGAAGTTTTGCAAGCTCAATATAAGTATACCAGTCTGTCTGCCCTTCTCCTTTTTTTCTCCAGGATCCTGCATGGATCTCGTAGATATTGACCGGACTGTCAAATCCGACTGTCCGGTTCTTCATCCATTTTTCATCCTTAAATTTATAACTATAAAGATCCGTTAAGATTGAGCAATCTCCTGGTCTTAATTCCATCTGGAAGCCATATGGATCACAGTGCTCTACCCTTCCGCCATTTGCTGTGTAAATACAGTACTTATACAGCTGACCTGTCTTCGCCGGAATCGGCTCTGACACATATACACCGCTCTGTTCCTCCTGATACATCGGGATCTCTGTCCAGTTACTGAACTCTCCAAATACGCACACTCCTTTTGCCGATGGCGCAAACACACGGAAAATAAAATTTTCACCCTCTTTATGCGCTCCAAAATAACGATATACATCAAAAAGATGCCCTGTATAAAACTCCTTCCGCATCTCTTTTCCCCCTGTTTATTTATTTTTTTGAAAAGATATGTTTGATAAAAACATACATTACAATGGCAAATGCCATCAGATATCCAAACGCACCGATTGCCGGAATCCCCCACAACCTTGGCTGCATATTGGTTGTACAGATAATGCTGGAACTGATCAGAAGTGCCATCACCCACAGCCCCATTACAATATTCCGCACCAACCTCCTTAGCAACCCGGAAAGCTCATCCGAAGTATGAAGATCCAGATTGACTCTGGTCTGTCCTTTCATGTGCCCCTGCAGGATGTCTGCTGCAAGGGAAGGAATATCCATTGCCTTGTGAAGAGAACGATACAGTCTTTTTGCATCATTCTTTATCTCTTTTTTCCACTGTTCCTTCGTCAGAAAGCTCTCCTTCATCCGTGCCGCCGCAATCTCAACCATGTTGATCTGCGGACTGATCTCGGCAAGCACACCTTCCATATTGGCGAGTCCTCTTGCAAGCATAGTAAGTCCATGAGGCATGGAAATTTTATTTTCCTTCATCACTTCCATCAGATCCTGCATAACTTCCGCAATATCGATATCACCCATATCAATCGTTCCATATTTTGCCATCAGATTATTGATATCTTCATACAGCTTGCTCTGATCCGGCTTTCCGCGGAACTCGCCAAGTGCCATCACCGCTTCCTGGATCAGACCGATGTCATTCTCTGCCACACCTTTGACTGCATTGCTGATCTGTTCCCGGTCACGCTCGGTAAGTCTTCCCATCATTCCCATATCGATCCAGACAATCTTTCCATCACGGATACGCACATTGCCCGGATGCGGATCAGCATGAAAAAAACCATCCTCCATAACCTGGCGAATGTAATTATCTACAAGTTTTGTTCCAATCTCATTCAGATCATAGCCATTTGCCAGCAGATTTTCTTTATCGTTGATTGCAAATCCATCAATATATTCCATCACTAGCACATGGTTGGTCGTATATTCGCGATAGAGCCGAGGCGTTGTAACAAAAGCCACATCCTGATTGCGCTGGGCAAATTCTTCCATACTGGCTGCCTCCAGAAGGAAATTCATCTCCTGCTGGGTGACAGTCCAGAGCTCGTCCAGAACCATGTTAATATCCACCATGTCCTTGATCGTACCTGGCGGGACCAGCTTTGCCGCTTTGTGGAGCAGACTGATATCTCTGGACATTACCTTATAGATACCCTGCCTCTGAACTTTGACGACAACATCTTCCCCAGTCTTCAGAACCGCCCGGTGGACCTGTGCGATCGATGCCGATCCCAGTGGATGCACATCAATGCTCTGGAACACTTCGTTCCACTCATAACCGTAGGACTTGCGGATCACTTCTGCTACCTGTTCAAATGGCATCGGTGTCACCTCTGAATGAAGCCGCATCAGTTCTTCACAATAGCTTTTCGGAAGAATGTCGGAATGCAGTGACATGATCTGACCAAGCTTAATATAAGTCGGCCCCAGATCCTCCAGGATCAGCCGGAGCTTTTCCGGGGTAAGTCCACCGGTAATCCCATGTTTTCTGAGGACTGCTGTCATCTCCCGCAGTCTGGAACCATATTTATTTGACTCTTTTGACTGGTTTTTGTTACTCATTCATGTCCTCGTTACCAGATTCGATTGCTTCAACTTCTTTTGCTGCTTCCTCTGCCGTCTCTGTTTCAACAGTTTCAGCCGTCTCTCCTGCCTGTTCTACAGCTTCTTCTACTTTTTCTGTTTCTTCTTCAGAAACTGCTGCTTCACGCTCATAAATTCTTTCTTTGAGCTGTTCAATCTGCTCCGGTGTCATCTTATCAAGCAGCTCGTCCAGTTCTTCCGGTGAAGATGTCTTAACAGAAACATTGACATTTTCTTTTACAGTCTTCTTGATATTGTGGCGAAGTTCCTGATTCAGAACTTTTCCCTGTTCTACAGCTGCTTCTCCACGTTCTGCCATCTTATCCAGAACCTCTTTTGACTTTTCTGCAGTTACTGCTGCTGTACCAATCCCTGCAAGTAATACTTTCTTAACTCCATCTCCTAAACTTCCCATAACGTCTATCTCCTTTCACAATTTCAATCTGCTTTAAAACCCAAGGAATGTAAGTCCCTTTGGCAGAAAAATAATAATCCCGGCGATCGCTGCCATAATTGCTGCAATCAGAACCGCACCTGCTGCTGTATCTTTTGCAATCTTTGCAAGTGGCTTCCGCTCTTCCGTCACCAGATCGACCACCGCTTCTACTGCGGTATTGACCAGCTCCAGCGCCATGATAAGCCCAAAAAGTGTCAGGCAGATGCACCATTCCAGCGATGAGATCTTCAATATCACTCCGGCAATCACTACCAGAATCGCTGCCGCACAGTGAATCTTCATATTCCGCTCTTTTTTGATACAGGTACCAATCCCTTCAAATGCGTATCCAAAACTTTTATAGAGCGGATCTTTCTTCTGACTGTCCATATTTCATCACCTGCTTCTTATTATTGTCTTTATTTTACCAAATCAGCTCTATAATAACCAGTCTTTTCCGTATTTTCTTTCTATACAATCTGTAAAAATTGTAAATTTGTATTTGTATGATGTAAGAATCAAAATTCACTTTTGACATTCACATCATTTAATGTTGTGGCAAAAGGTATTTTGACCCCTTTGATACCAGATTGCTACGTGCTTTGCACTCTCGCAATTCTCATCATTTGTATCGAAAAAAGCGGAAATACCATTTCTGATATTTCCGCTTCTCTGTCAGTTTATTTTATCTCTAATTCATCCATCGTTGTTTCCGCATTCATTGCAAAAAGTACACCTCCGAGGAATCCCGGGAAAACAATCGCATATCCTGCAAATATGATCAGCCAGGATATTCCTTTTAACGCCACCAGACTGACAACTCCCCAAAGTGCTGCACCTATAACCCCACACAATAATGCATTCGTCAGCAGAAACCATCCTGTCATACTCTTTTTTCCATATTTTTTATTCTTCCAGAAATCCCACAGCTTTCTCATTTTACATCTTCCTTTCCAAATTCCTTACCTTTAACAGAATCTTAACAAAGGTATGTAAAATCCAAAGGATCTGCCATGTAAAATCTATGTAAGAATTTTAAATCACCTGATGCTTCAGCCACTTTCTGCTATGAAATCTCCACGAAAAAATAATCCCACGGAGTGTCCAGTCTGAAAACATTCCGATCCACACGCCCATCGCTCCGACACCAACTACCCGGATCATAAATACGCTGAGGCAAAAACGGCACAGCCACATCGTCGTGCAAGATGTGAGCATTGAAAATTTCACATCCCCGGCTGCGCGCATACCATAGCCCGGGATAAATGCCATAATCCATACCAATGGCTTTACAATCGTGATCCACATCGTCATATGGATACACATATCCGCACTTTCTTTTTCCATACCACCAAGGATCGTGATCGGTTTTGTCAGTACAAATACACTCAGACAGCTGATGATCAGAATCACTTCCGCAATCATACAAAGCTTTTTGATATAGTAAACCGCTTCATCTTTTCTGCCAGCCCCAATACACTGTCCAACAATCGTCATCAACCCAACGCCAACTCCGATTGCTGCAATTCCATTCAGATTTTCCAGAATACTCGTCATTGCCTGTGCCGCGATTGCCACTGTGCCGAGCGTTGATACGGAGGACTGAATCGCAAGCTTTCCAAGCTGGAACATACTGTTCTCTACCCCTGAAGGGATACCGATACTTAAAATTCTCCGGATCATCCGGAAGTCTGGACGGATTTTCAGATAATCACGCACCACGATCGGCTGCCTGTCCTGACGCAGCTGGGTCAGAACTACAACTGCACAGAAAACACGTGAAATCAGAGTTGCAAGTGCTGCCCCTGCAACACCCATATGAAATCCCCAGATCAGCATTGCATTTCCTGCAATGTTCATCACATTGGATATCATGGAAATGAGCATCGGACCTTTCGTATTATCCTGTGCCCTGAAAATCGATGCTGCCGAATCATAAGCTGCGATAAACGGAAAGGACAGTGCCGTGTAGAAGAAATAAATTTCCGACGCACGCATGACCTCCGCCTCCACTGATCCAAAGATCAGACGCAGCATCGGCTTTTGGAAAACAAGACAAATCAGGCTGATCACAACCGAAATTGCCGTAATAATAAACAGCACCTGCCTTGCGGATTCATTTGCCCGCTTCACATTCTTCTGTCCGATATACTGTGCACAGACGATCGCGCCTCCTGCCGCCAGCGCAGAAAACGCCTGGATCACCAGCACATTGATCGAATCCACCAGCGATACTGCTGAAATCGCCGCAGATCCCACATTGCTTACCATCATTGTGTCCGCTGTTCCCATGATGGAGTTCAGAAGCTGTTCCAGAACAACCGGTATTAGAAGATTTGCAATCATTTTATTTGTGAACATATGCTTTTGTTCCATTTTCTTTTAACTCCCTTTTTCCTCTGCTTCTCTCTTACTTCATTCCTGATTTCAAATAATTTCCAAAAAATCCCTTTGCTATTATGGTCTTCTTAAACTCAGAATGCAAGTATTTTTTTGCCCTGATGCGTTTAACAGACGGCTTTCTTTCTATCTCACATAGTTTTCAAACCCAAATGAGGCAGAAACCGTTTTTTTCATACATACTTTCTACCTATCAGCACATACTTATCTTATCCTGCCGGCAGTTTTTAAGATTTTCACTTTTTTCTGCCTGTGCCATATCAGATAAGGAGGTCCCCATGAAAAAAGAAAAACATTCTGATATTTCATCCCGCAAAAAATCCAATCAGAAGATCATCGATTCCTACGATTATCTGTCTAATGCAGCATCTGCGCAGGACTGCACCGGTCTGATCCCTGTCGGTCCCACAAACAGAGCTGAGCTGGAATCCTACGAAGAAGTCTATCATTATCGACCGCCAAAAATTGATCCGGAGAAATGTGAGTGACTTCTATCAATCAAATAAGGAACGGTTTCGCTCTTTTTGTCCGAAACCGTTCCTTATATTTACGCTGGTAACTACTACTATAACATGAAAAAGCATAGAACATCCTTTGTCTCATTTTCTACAAAAATCATCCCGGTAAATTTCTGGTATCCTGCCTTTTTCGCCATCTCCAAAGAAACCCGCAGGCGCTCGATTTCCCGGCTGCGCAGCTTTTCAAAATGTTCGATCGTATCTTTTCCTTCATAACAATAGCCCTTTGTTCCAACCAGGGCATATTCGCCATAAGAATAAAAATTATTCTGGAGAAATTCCAGACGTTCGGAAAACAATTCCTTCATTTGCACCAAGATAAACGGTAATCTTCATCTTCTATTCCTCATCAAAATCTACTTCAAATACGCCTTCCGGTGTCTTCATGGTCAGGATTCCAAGATTAAAATCATCATCCTGAATCGTGATATGATATTCAAACACAACATCATCATCAAATTTGGAAAGTAAAATATATTCTCCATTTTCCTTTCCTTCAATCTGATCACAGATATCATCGTATACATCTTCTCCGGAAATCAGTCTCGGATATCCGGATAATTTGATTTTCTTTTCAATTGCTTCATATAATTCGTTCATGCTTTCTCTCTCTTTCTTTTTTTCATTTTATGTTGTTCTTTTTACGAGAATCTGATCTTACATCTCCTCCCGAAATCGCACATTTTAATTTATGCTGATTTCAGCATAACATACCCGCTCTATATTTTCTATTTTGACCAGGTCAGTTCTTCTTTCCCGGTATAATCAAATTTACCATCGTTTTTCTCTTCCAGCGCCTTGATCATATGATAGGTGTATTCATTATACGGCATCGGGATTCCAAGCTCTTTTCCCATCCGAACAAGCGCGCCGGAGAACATATCGATTTCCGTGTGGCATCCGGCATCCAGATCCTGCAAGGTCGAATATCTGGCTGACGGTGGGACCGCACTTCCACGTCCGGACGAGCTTTCGGTCTTGCTCATATCGATTCCTTTTGCCTGTGCGACTGCTTCCAGCTCTCTTTTTAATCCGTCACTGATTGCTTTCATGTGCACGCTGTCACGGTAACATCCAACGCCTGCTCCCAGAATCGCCTGCGGCAGATTGCTGCACACATTCAGGCAAAACTTGCACCAGATCTCTTCCTGAATATACTCTGTGGAGCGGAAATGAATCCCGGTATCTGCAAATAACTCTTCCACTGCTTTCACCCGCTCGCTGTCGAACGGCGCGGACGGTTCTCCGAAAATGATTCCAAGTGTGGTCGGTGGATCAAAATGATAACCGTCTTCCTCTTTATGTGAAGCCACTTTGATCAGTGCCGGTAACACATGCTCCATTCCCACTGTTCTGCCAATGATCTCTTCGCTGTCAATACCGTTCATCAGACTCATGATCGCCGTATGCTCGCCTGTTGCTTTTTGTATACTCTCCAAAGCACCTTCCAGTGAACCGTATTTCAAAGCAACCACCATCAGATCCACGTCATGTGCCTCATCCGGAGTCCACACTTCCGGATGGTAAGTCTTGCCATTGATCGCACATCCGTTCTTTTTCAGACGTTCTGCTCTTTCTCCTTCAGCGATCACTCCAAGCCGGATATCTGATTTTTCAGAAAGACCCCAGATCACATAAGAGCCTACTGCTCCTGCACCTAAAACTGCAACTGATTTTATCTTCATCTTCTCTCACCTCGTAAATTTTCTATTTTTCAACCTTTCGGAGTACCCTTGCCGGATTGCCGACGATTCCCGTCTTTTTCAATAAAATTCCAAGAACCATGACAAACGCCAGAGATGCTGCACGCAAAAGTACCGCTGCCATTTTGTTGTCCTCCTGATGTATGTTATTTTCTCTTTATCCCCGTATCGGTGTCCTAACTTCAATCAGATTGCCGTCCAGATCATAAAAACGGATCACTTTCTGTCCCCAGCTGTACGTCATCAGCCTGGTGACATATTTGGTTTCCGGATACAGTTTTTCTAATTTTTCAGTAAATGCTTCCATATTCCGCTCTTCAAAATAAAGTTCACAGGAATTATTCTCCGGGACAACTTCTTTTCCTGTAACATCCTTCCAGACTTTTTCGTCCTGTAAAACAAGTCCTTCTGTCAGAATAACGTTTCCATCATTGTCCAGAATGATATCCAGACCAAACAGATCATGATAGAATTTCTTTGATTTTTCAATGTCTTTTACAACAATCAGGATATTCCTTAATCTCATCTTCTCCTCCACAACCTGATTTTTTTACTCTATCAGTTTTTTTCTGATCTTTCTGGTAAAAAATAGGCTTTTCCTATTTAACTCCCCTTCCCAGTGGCACACCGTCATGGAGGATATCTTCCATCCTATGCACACGACGTTATCCGGATTGTACGGGATTTATTCGACACCTCCAGTGCAAATGGGTTCGCTTTCCTGGAATAGCTACCGCAAATACTTCTGTGTCTTTTCCATTACGTTTTTCAGGATATCAATGTTTTGTAAAATATTTTCTTTTTCCAATGAATGATTGGCATCCTCATACACATAAATCGGAACTGCCTGATTCTTTGAACATGCAATTACTTTTTTTACATCGCTCCACGGATCCGCAGTTCCAATAAATGCAATTGCATCATCATGTTCAAACATAAAAGTCTGTTCAAGCGGGGTATACAAAATCTGGCAGCATTTTATCTTATATTTCTCAGCATAAGCGGATGCAATAATGGTTCCTACGCTTTTGGAAATAAATAAAACTTCACTGTACTCGTCAAATGCGATTTCTTCAAGCTTCTTTTCTGCCTGCGCATACAAGCACTCAAATGCCTCTTGCATTTTCTTTTTATCGCCGCGTATATTTTTGCCATTATAGGAATACTCCTGCATGACTATCTTTTCATATCCATATTCCTGAACCAGTTTTCTTGCATAGTACAAAAGTGGCTTATCACAATGATAACCAATGCCTGGGAAAAATACTGCTATTTTCATGGCATCCTCCTGATTTATCTTTTATTTCCATATTTATCAAAATTTTTCCTGAGTGCAATCTCCGTCGGTATGATCGAACCCACCAGTGGAATCATCTGAAATACACACAGAATTCCACCGACATTTCCTATGGCATCATTAGACTTTCCCATAACCAGAAGTAACACAATTAAAGATACCACCAAAAGAATAAGTCCACAGATATACCAGATCTTTCCGCAATAATGATGTGCAAATACCCAGGTGTCCTGATTCTTCATTGACATTGATGTTCTGTAACCAAACACATAATTGATCTGATCCGGTGCTTTTTTCAAAAACATTTTTCCGAAACCGATCATTGTAAACGGAATCAGTAAATCCATTATAAGCATAAAAATCCAGAATCCCATAACCGCACCTCCACTATTTTATCTTTTTTCAGTTTTTCTCAGATACACACACCCCAAATGTCTTATGTTTCAGTTTACTCTCTTGGGACAAATTAATCAACAAGCCGTTCTCGGTTCTTGTGCATTTTGTGGTAAAAAAAAACTGGAAATTTGTGCAAATGCTGGTGAATTCGGTTCTCTATACAAATCAATTTTTAAGGCAGGACTCGCTCCTTTCGGACTTGCTCTGACTCCTAATATTTCACTGGTGATCATCAACCTGATATTGCAGAGCATAGGTGATGGAAGTCAGCCACTTATGAGCAAATATTATGGTGAAAAAAGGACAAATGACTTAACCGAAGCGAAACATATGGCTTATACTTTTGCTATTATTTATCTGCCATATTACTCGGATAAATTATATGATAAAATACTTTTAGTTGCAGGTTGTTCTGGAGTTTCAAAATCTTCAGCGGAGAACGATTGGCTATCAGATAAAAACACCAATTTCACATTTTTTGCATATCTTAAATGAGAATGTTATACCACTCAGGAGGACTTATGAAAAAAAATTTTATATCCTTACTTTTTGTTTCTGCTATAACTGTCGGCCTTTTATCAGCCTGCAGCTCTGCACCTGCCGATGATAATGCCACGAATCCTAAAGCTGAAACCGTCACTTCCCAAGCCAGTCATGACACCAATTCTTCTCCTGTCTCTGTGACACTGAACGAAGTCGCCCATTCTATCTTCTATGCCCCGCAATACGTTGCGATTGAAAATGGGTATTTTGCGGATGAAGGAATTAATTTGACTCTTGTTACTGGTTTTGGGGCGGATAAAGTTATGACCGCCGTCCTCTCCGGTGAGGCAGATATTGGCTTTATGGGAAGTGAATCTTCGATTTATACTTACCAGGAGGGTGCAAATGATGTCATCAAAAATTTCGCGCAGCTTACGCAGCGCGCCGGAAACTTTCTGGTCGCACGTGAAGAAATGCCGGATTTTTCATGGGATGATCTGAAAGGAAAAGACGTTCTTGGCGGAAGAAAAGGTGGCATGCCGGAAATGGTCTTTGAATACATTTTGAAAAAAAACGGAATTAATCCACAGAAGGATCTTTCTATCAACCAGAGTATTGATTTCGGTTCAACCGCTGCTGCATTTTCCGGTGGGCAGGCAGACTATACCATCGAATTTGAACCGAGCGCTACTGCCCTTGAAGCGGAAAATTCCGGTTATGTCGTTGCTTCTCTCGGCGTTGATTCCGGCTATGTCCCATACACCGCCTATAGTGCCAAAACAAGTTATCTGAATGCTAATCCGAACATCATCCAGAAATTCACCAATGCCCTGCAAAAAGGAATGGATTTCGTTCAGTCCCACACTCCGGAAGAGATTGCAAAAGTCATTGCACCACAGTTCAAGGAAACCGATCTCGCTACAATTACAACCATTGTCAGCCGTTACTACGAACAAGACACCTGGAAATCGGATCTAATCTTCAACGAAGAAAGCTTCAATCTGCTGCAGGATATTCTGGAAAACTCCGGTGAGCTGAAAGAGCGTGTTCCTTATGAAGAACTAGTTACGACTACCTTTGCGGAGAAGGCCGCCCACTAAATAAAAGCGCAGACGCTTCATTTTAAGCCAGCGTCTGCGCTCTATTCTTACATTTTAAAATTTATCCTTCTGAAACTCTTACCGGATATATCCCTCCTGATAAGCCTTCTGCTTATTGAATGTGTACATCTCCGCAAAGGATGCCTGTACATACGGATTTACATAAAAAATCGCAAGAAGTCCACAGGTAACCGCACTCAGCAGATACCATCCAAGGAATGACAAATCCATGATAAATGCTTCCATTTTTTCTCCATCCATCATCTGTTTACTGATCTGGAATGCTTCTTTGTAATCCATTGCCGGATTCTCAGCAATAATATATGGTACCATCAGATATTCATAATGCTTAACGATTCCAGGTACCACCAAAAGCAGACTCCAAAGTGCAGTAAATAAATCTCTTAAAAACATGGTAAGAACAATATTAACATAATGTCCGGAACGGAAACCGTCAAGCAATGTTCCGATTCCCGGCTGTGCAGTCTGGTTCAGGATAAAGAACCGGTATCCACCCATTTTCAGGAGATTACCTACAAATACTTTTGCCACAAGGACAATCAGTATTACTACCGTTGCGATTCCTGCAAGCAATCCGGTAATCATTCCCACATTAAATAAATTTCCACTATATATATCTGAATTCTCACTTACCCGTCTTGCACTGGATTCGCCAGAGACTGTGCCAAAGATTCCCATCAGAAGCGCAACTACAACGGCTGACACATAATTCTTCTTAAATGCCATATTACCTCTCATTTTAAGTTCTGCTCTATTCCACATCATATACCTCTCCTCCTTCGAATACATTGATATGATTCTCACTACCTATACTTTATCATCTGTAAATCTGTCAATCACTTTACTGATTTTCTATCTGCTCAGCAAGATCATTCAAGTACACCCATCTGTCCATCTTTTCTTCCAGTGTTGTCTCTGTTTCTTCTTTCTCTTTCATAAGTTCGGACAACTTCACGGAATTGGTGGCATTCTTAACCATCTCCCGATCCAGCTTTTCGATCTTCTCTTCCAGCTTTGCGATATCCTCATCAATCGTCTCGTATTCCCGCTGTTCTTTATAAGAAAATTTCAGCTTTTTTTCCCGCTGCTTCCAGGTCTTTTTGCTGTCAGACTCACCGGTCTGTGCAGAAGCTGCATCTGACATATTTTCTGCAATTGTCTGTCCGTCTTTCGGTTTTTCAAGCTCCACACGGATCAGATAATCGGAGTATCCACCTTCCGACTGGCGGATTTTCCCACCTCCATTAAATGCAAAAATACGACTGACAGTACGATCCAGGAAGTACCGGTCATGGGATACAATCAGAATAATACCATCAAAATGATCCAGATAATCCTCCAGGATTGTCAGCGTCTGGATATCCAGATCATTGGTTGGCTCATCCAGGATCAGTACATTTGGTGCTTCCATCAAAACACGTAGTAGATAAAGTCTCCGTTTCTCGCCTCCGGATAACTTTTCGATCCGCGACCACTGCATTGCCCCGTCAAAAAGAAATCGTTCCAGCATCTGGGACGCGGTAATCTTCCCGTCAGAAGTTGCAATGTACTCACCTGCTTCTTTTACATAATCAATGACACGCTTGGATTCATCCATATATTCATTCTCCTGCGAGAAATAGCCAATCTTGATTGTCTGTCCAATTTCAACAGTTCCGACATCCGGTTTTATGATCCCGTTGATAATCTTGAGCAGCGTCGATTTTCCACATCCATTATGTCCAATAATTCCGATTCGGTCTTTCTTCAGAAAAATATAAGAGAAATCTTCGATCAGCTTCTTTTCTCCATAAGATTTGCAGATTCCGGAAAGTTCGATTGTTTTATTCCCCATACGGGAAGCCACAGAATCCAGCATTACTCGCTTTTCTTCCTGAATATCTTTCATTTCCTGCATAGCATGAATCCGGTCAATATGCGCTTTCTGTTTGGTACTTCTCGCCCTTGCGCCGCGGTGTAGCCATTCCAGCTCCGTACGCAAAAGGCTTTTTCTCTTACGTTCTGTGGCAAGCTCCATGTTCTGACGCTCGGCTTTCAGACGCACAAACTCGGAATAATTGCCTGGATAGTTATATAATTTCCCATGATCAACTTCCACGATACGATTTACCACACGGTCCAGGAAATAACGGTCATGCGTAACCATCAGGATCGCTCCCCGGAACTGGATCAGATATTCTTCCAGCCATTCGGACATCTCATTGTCCAAATGGTTCGTCGGTTCGTCAAGGACCAGAATGTCTGCCGGTGTTAAAAGTGCCCGGACAAGTGCCACCCTTTTCTTCTGTCCGCCGGACATATGCTCAATCTTTTCAGCATAATCGGTAAATCCAAGCTGATTCAGCATAGACTTTGCTTCTGCCTCGATCGTCCAGCGGTTCAGCTCATCATAATTTCCTTCTGTTGCCGCGCGAAGAATTGTTGTTCCTGCTTCAAATACCGGCGTCTGCGGAAGATAGCAGATCTTCACCTGATTCCCCATGCTGATCGTTCCGGCATCACTTTCTTCGATTCCGGCAACGATTTTCAGCAAAGTGGATTTACCCATTCCGTTGACTCCGATCACACCGATTTTTTCATTTTTGTTGATTCCAAATCCCACATCATCCAGAAGCACACGATCCGTATAGGCTTTGGATACATGTTCCATTGTCAGTAAATTCATATATTTTCCCCTGTGATTCTCTGTTTTGTCTTTTTCCATTATAGCAATTTGTACGGGTGCTAGTCAATCCAAAGTATCTCACCCGGCACCGATTCTGACACGCAAAAAGCACAGAATCCTATCCGTTACCGGACAGTCCCTGTGCTTTCACATATCCCCATATTCTTTTTATCTTATGATGTGAGTGTCAAAAATAAATTTTGCCGCTCACTGATGTAATCAGATTGCTCCATTGCTAAGCAAGCTTGCATCGGCTTTCTGACCTTTTTGACCCTGGTATCATCATCTTATAAGAAAATATATTTCAGGATAAACAGTATTACCAGTACATACATCAGTACACTGATCTTCTTTTCTTTTGCTTTTCCTGTAAGTACGTTGATTACTACATAAGAAATCACTCCCATGGAAATACCTTCTGAAATACTGTAGCAGAATGGCATTGCCGCGATACAGATAAAGCACGGAATTCCTTCGCTATAATCACTGAAGTTAATTCCTGCCACATTGCTCAGCATATAGAAGCCGACGATGATCAGTGCCGGAGCTGTCGCAAAGGACGGAATTGCAAGAAAGATTGGTGATAAGAAAAGGGAAATTCCAAACAGGATCGCTGTTGTCAGGGATGTTAAACCTGTACGTCCTCCTTCTGTTACACCAGAAGCACTCTCTACGAATGTTGTTGTTGTAGAAGTTCCGAGTACTGCTCCAACTGTAGTTGCAACTGCATCTGCCATCAGTGCCCCTTTAATTCTCGGAAGCTTTCCGTCTTTGTCAAGCATGCCTGCCTTTGTAGATACACCGATCAGAGTTCCGAGTGTATCAAAAAGATCTACGAAAAGGAATGCAAATACTACAACAACGAATTCCAGTGAAAATACATTCTTAAAATCAAGCTTTCCAAATACCGGTGCAAGGCTTGGAATTGCAAGTCCGGAACTGAAATCCGGAAGCAGACTGTAGAATCCGATCTCCGGATTCGGTACATAAAGACCTGCTATCTGGCAAATGATTCCAAGTATCCATGTGATCAAGATACCCCAAAGGATATTTCCTTTGATGTTCTTAATCACCATGATTGCTGTGATCAGCACACCTATGATTGCAAGAAGTACAGTAATTCCAACGTTATTGAAGCTTGCTTCCACTCCATTTGCCTGATTATATGCATCTACGGAGAAGAGCTGTACCAGAGTAGATCCTCCGACAACGATATTGGCATTCTGAAGTCCAAGAAATGCAATAAATAATCCGATACCAACGCTGACTGCTGTCTTAAGACAAGCTGGAATCGCATTGAAGATCGCTTCTCTGACATTCGTCAGGGAAAGAATAATGAAAATAATACCCTCTGCAAATACTGCAGTCAGTGCAGTCTGCCATGAGTAGTTCATACCAATTACTACAGTATAAGCAAAGTAAGCATTCAGTCCCATACCAGGTGCAAGTGCAAATGGATAATTTGCGAATACTGCCATACACAGCGTACCGATCAGTGATGCAAGTGCTGTTGCAGTAAAGACTGCTCCCTGATCCATACCCGCTGCGGAAAGAATGCTTGGATTGACTGCCAGGATATACGCCATCGTCATAAATGTCGTAATACCTGCAAGAATCTCAGTTTTGACATCGGTGTGATTTTCTTTAAGATTAAACACCTTTTTCAACATATTGTTTTCCTCCTGCTGTCTGTCTCGGATATTCCCTCTCACTCCTTAAAATATCCTCGTACAATTTTCTTGTAGCAGAGAATATTTTAGCAAAAAAAAGAGAGAAAGTAAACACATTACTTTCTCTCTGATTTCTAACTCTTATTCGCTATTACTGTTCATAGTAGCTGTATACCGCAACTATTTGCTCTCTCTGATCTTCTTTCTGAGCAGAAGTACCATTGCAGGGGATACGGATAATTCGTCTAATCCCATGCTTAAGAATTCTTCAGTCAGTTCGAGGTCAGCTCCGAGTTCGCCGCAGATTCCGATCCATTTGCCTTCTGCGTG
>NZ_JAQEKS010000027.1:0-39149 GCF_027679115.1 Coprococcus sp. TM115-187
TTGCCATGCCTCGCAAATCCGCATAAATACTGAATGTGTGGAGTTTTGCTCATGGCTATCCATCAACATCAAGGAGGTTATTATCATGAATCAGAACAAAGCTTTGGAACTTACAAAAGATATCGCAACTGACATTATCGGAGGAATCCTGATCGCTGTCGGTGTCTATAATTTTGCTGCCGCCGCAAAATTTCCGATGGTAGGGGTAAACGGAATCGCCCTGATCTTTTACCAGTTGTTTGGACTGCCGATCGGTACTGTTGCCCTGATTCTTAACATCCCGATCGCCATCTGTTGTTTTCGGCTTCTGGGCCGCAGATTTTTCCTGAATTCAGTCCGGACGATCATTATTACTTCCATAATCATGGACGTGATCGCACCGCTGTTCCCGGTTTATCAGGGTGACAGACTTCTTTCTGCCATCTGCTGCGGTGTCCTTTCCGGACTTGGTTATGCAATGATCTATATGCGGGATTCTTCAACCGGAGGCTCTGACTTTATCATGATGTCGATCAAAGCACTGAATCCTCACCTTTCCCTTGGAAATATTGCATTTGCACTGGATGCAGTAATTGTGATCCTCGGAACCGTAATTGTATCCCGTGACGTGGACAGTCTGATCTACGGTCTGATCGTCAGCTATCTGCTCTCTCTTGTTATGGATAAAGTTATGTACGGAATTGATGAAGGAAAGCTTGCCCTGATCGTAACCGATCCCGAGCACAGTACTGAAATCTGCTTCAAAATCGATGAAGTTCTCGGACGCGGCTCTACAATTTTAAATGGTATGGGAAGTTATTCCAAAGATGATAAGCACATCATAATGTGCGCCTGCAACAATAAGCAAATGTACGGAATCCGCAAGCTGATCAAAACGATTGATCCAAAATCCTTCCTTGTAATCATGGAATCGAATGATGTAGTGGGTGAAGGATTTAAAGATGAG
This sequence comes from Coprococcus sp. TM115-187, assembly GCF_027679115.1. Lineage (NCBI taxonomy): Bacteria > Bacillati > Bacillota > Clostridia > Lachnospirales > Lachnospiraceae > Coprococcus > Coprococcus sp. TM115-187. The sequence continues at coordinate 947 of NZ_JAQEKS010000027.1, forward strand.
TAAATTGCGGTCAGCTTTTTCAGACAGCTAAGCAAATCATCCGTATCACTTGTTGGACACTTTGCATCAAAAATAGAATTCCTGATAATAAAAACCGGAGGCTCATGTGTCTTTTTACACAAGCCTCCTGTTTTTCTATAATCTGCCAAGCCAATACTTCGCTTTTATACACACTCTGATTCCCTGTCCTTTTTTAAGTCCGGCTCTTCCTATGAATTCAGATCTTCTGTGATTGATTTAAGGTTCATGAAGTTTGTCAGATAATCTGCTGTACCAGTCTTCGCATCTGTTCCGGACATGTTAAATCCACCAAATGGATGCTGAAGTACAACTGCTGCTGTAGATTTTCTATTAAAGTATAAGTTACCTACCTGGAATTCTACTTTTGCTCTCTGGATATTTTCACGTGTCTCACTGTATACAGATCCTGTCAGACCATATTCTGTCTGGTTTGCTACATCAAGTGCTTCATCAAAAGAATCTACTTTGATAACAGCAAGGACTGGTCCAAAGATTTCTTCATTGGCAATTCTCGCATCTCTCTTGATATCGCGGATTACAGTAGGATCGATATAATATCCTTCTGCGTCACTGTATGTACCACCGAATACAACATTTCCTTCTTTACGTCCGATCTCGATGTAATTTGTAATGCTGTTATAAGCGCCCTGGTTGATAACCGGTCCCATCGTTGCATTGCTTTCGCCTGATCCCTGGTTTGCCTTCAGTTCTGCTGCGCATTTTACAACTTCATCTACAAACTCATCATACACATCTGCCAGAACAATTGCTCTTGAGCATGCAGAGCATTTCTGTCCCTGGAATGTAAATGCAGAGCTTGCAACTCCATTTGCTGCTTTCTTGATATCTGCTGTTGAATCTACGATAATTGCATTCTTTCCACCCATCTCAGCCACAACACGTTTAATCCATCTCTGTCCGTCAGCGATCTTGGCTGCATGTTCATTGATTCTGCATCCAACTGCTTTTGATCCTGTGAAGTTTACAAATCTTGTAAGCGGATGTTCTACGATGAAGTCACCAATCTCAGATCCTGATCCTGGAATGTAACTTACTACGTCAGCCGGAATACCAGCTTTCTGGCAGAGTTCTACGAATTTGTATGCAACGATCGGAGCGTCTGAAGACGGTTTACAGCAGATCGTGTTACCGGTAACAACTGCCGATACGATCATTCCACCAAACAGTGAGAGTGGGAAGTTCCATGGAGAAACAGCCACACCTACACCGATCGGGATGTAAACGCATTTTGTAAGTTCATCTGTAGGAACCAGTTCTTTTCCTTTTTCCAGATTCTGGATATGCATTACATAAGAATTGATAAAGTCAAGCTGTTCGCAAAGTTCTCCGTCAGCTTCTCCCCAGTTCTTTCCACTTTCAAGGACGTTCCATGCATCCATGATGAAACGGTTCTCGATCAGAAGTGCTGCAAGTCTTCTTAATACACGTACTCTTTCTTCTACAGATGTAAGGCTCCATTTTTTGAATGCTTCGTAAGATGACTTGATTGCCTCGTCAGCCTGTTCTTTGCTGCATGAGCATGCATATCCGAGTACTTCCTTTGTAGCCGGTGACACAGAAGCGATCTTCTTTTCTGTCTCAACTTTCTTTCCACCGATGATCAGCGGGTAAACAGCACCTGCTTCTGCATGAGCCTGTTTGAATGCTTCTTCTATTTTCTTTTTATTTTCTTCCAATGTGAAATCAACTTCTACTGCGTTTTTAAATCCTGTAAGCATGTACTTATGTCCTCCTTGAACTATGGTCTGTAAATTGTTTATTATTGTAACAGCAAATTTTCCCCACGTCAATATGTTAAAGTAAAAAAATGTATTTTCGTATACAATTATACCGTTTATATTTTAACAAATAACTTGCATATTTTCGTTCTATTGACATTTTATCTCAATTGATATAAGATATTATTTAAATTGTTCTTTTTAGAACCATTTTTCAAGTGACTGCGCTCAGCGCGAGAATGTGTCAAGGCACATTCTTTTTTATTAAAAAACGGAGGTGTATGGATGAACATTACATATCTGCTTGTATTAATGCAGCGAATTGGTAAAATGCATGAACAGAAGTTGAAAGAATTATGCCGCCAGTATGATCTCTCGCTGATCGAGGCTAAGATCATTGCTTTCTTACATAATAACCCCACAAAAGATACCGCAGGTGATATCGCCGAGCTAAGGATGCTCTCAAAAGGGAATGTATCCCAGGCAGTTGATCTTTTATGTCAGAAGGGGCTTCTTTCAAAAACAGCAGACCAGACGGATCGCAGGAAAACGCATCTTTCCCTGCTGCCATCATGCGAAAATGTTACCGGAGCAATCGACACGTTCCAGTCTGCTTTTTACCACAATCTGTTTGACGGATTTTCATTAGAAGAATTCCAGATGTTCGCCTCGCTGAATGAACGTCTGGCATCAAACGTAGCAACTATTTATCACAAAGGAGATTATTAGACATGAACAAAGACAAAGATTTTCTGGGTACTGAACCCGTCGGAAAGCTGATGTTCCGGCTGGCGCTTCCGACGATCACCGCACAGCTCATCAATATGCTGTACAACATTATTGACCGTATTTACATCGGACACATTCCTGGTAATGGGGCACTTGCCCTTACCGGAGTCGGTGTATGTATGCCACTGATTATGATCATTTCCGCTTTTGCCGCACTGGTTGGAGGCGGTGGTGCACCGCGTGCTTCGATTGAAATGGGAAAAAATGATCTTAATACTGCAGAACATATTCTGGGTAACTGCTTTTTCCTGCAGATTCTGATTTCTATAATCCTGACAGTCATCCTGCTGTTTGGTAACCGTACTTTTCTTCTTGCCTTCGGTGCCAGTGAAAATACGATTGAATACGCTGTAAATTATATGAACATTTACGCTGTCGGCACTATTTTCGTCCAGCTTACCCTTGGCATGAATATGTTTATCACCACACAGGGCTTTGCCAAAACAGGTATGCTCTCTGTTCTGATCGGAGCAGTGATGAACATTGTTCTGGATCCGCTGTTTATCTTTGCATTCCATCTGGGTGTCAGAGGTGCTGCGCTTGCCACAATTCTGTCACAGGCAGTCTCCTGCATCTGGGTTCTTTCTTTCCTTTGCGGAAAAAAGACGATCCTGCACATCCGGAAAAAGAATCTCATCCTGAAACCGGAGATTATTCTTCCTTGTGTCGCTCTCGGGCTTGCCACATTTATCATGCAGGCTAGTGAGAGTATCATCTCTGTATGTTTCAACTCTTCTCTGCTGAAATACGGAGGAGATATCGCAGTTGGTGCCATGACGATCCTCACCAGTGTCATGCAGTTCGCAATGCTGCCACTGCAGGGTCTTGGACAGGGTGCACAACCAGTCCTGAGCTATAATTACGGTGCAAAAAACAGAGATCGTGTAAAAAAAGCTTTCAGGCTTCTTTTAACAGCAAGCCTCTGTTATTCCACAATTCTGTGGGCATTTATTATGCTCTTCCCTCAGGTGTTTGCAGAAATGTTTACTTCCGATTCTGCACTGCTTGGTTTTACTAAATCAGCACTCCGGATTTACTGTGCCTGCCTGCTGCTTTTCGGAATCCAGATCGCATGCCAGATGGCATTTACATCATTCGGAAAAGCAAAGGCTTCGATTGCTGTCGCTGTTACACGTAAATTTATCCTGTTGCTGCCACTGATCTATCTGCTGCCGCATATTCTGACCGGGAACAAGACCAATGCAGTGTATATGGCTGAACCGATTGCAGACTTCCTGGCTGTATCCTTCACGACAGTTTTGTTTACGTTTCAGTTCAGGAAGGTGTTGAAAGAACTTGAGGGGTAGTTGCAAGAGGGCATAAAAAATAATCCCTGGTAGCTGCTAAGTTGCACGAACCATTCCAACGAGCCTTTCAAAGCATCAATTGTGTCAGCAATGGCTTCCACAATTGATTAAGTCTCGTTTCCATCGTGCAAAGACGCATCTACCAGGGATTATTTTTTATTTACGTTGTTGACTGAGTTTTACTTCTTTGACCGGGTGTTGAACTGGAGCCATAAACAATGGGATATATATTCAAATAGATTTACTCTTTACCCTAATTTAATAGGCTTAGGCCTCCTGACCGTCAGCGAGCCTGGTTTCTTCTTCCGGGAATAATAGACCAAAAATCTTTCTTACTAATGGACCGGCGAAGCAGAGCTGCCAGAAGAATGCCATCGGGAAGTTGATTACTGTGGTCTGGAACCAGACGGATATGAACTGGGTTCCCGCATTCTTGAAGAGCAGGGTTGCTGCAAGGCTCATAAGTGGACACATTCCGATGATGGATACTACGGAAATGGCGATCACCAGGTGAAAGTTATTATCTCTTTCCAGATTAACAATGGAAAATGCTTTTTTCTTTGCAAATGGTCCGATCAGGAAAAAATCAAGGATGAATGCAATTGGTCCCATAATGACCAGCTCGTGGAATGCATTTAAAAATACCTGGTTGTTCATTCCTCCTACGTTGAGAGCAATGTTGTAACAGATCATGGTATAAACCATCACGAACACCATGATAATTGTGAAAATAACGTCTTGAAATTTGTTTTTTGGCATAAAAATATCCTCCTTCATAATAAGCGTAACAGAAAATGTGTTGTTCGTTCATCATTCCGGAGGAATGTATCGTTTCCAATATAACCGAGATTCTATTCTTTTTTCTATATGGCATATGCCAGACAACGCCATATCAGCAAGGTTTATAATACCTCAACTCTTTAAAAACAGTCAAGTATTTTTTCAGATACATTGAATCATTTTTATCTCTTTTTTCCAAATAAAGAACTCCATACCGTCAGGATCGCTCCTGCAAAAAGAGCCAGATCCGAGAGATTAAAAGTGATATCCGAGAGTTTCCTGTTCTTTGTTTTCAGAGACAGATAATCGACCACATAACCTCTTTTGAAACGGTCATAAGTATTACCAACTGCTCCGCCCAGCATCAGCGATGTTCCAAGCTTTGCCAGTTTGCGTCCCGGTTCTTTCCAAAGAAGGTGCTCCCAGAAAAACAGGATTCCAAGTGCTGCCGCCGACATGCCTTTTACCAGCTTTGGTCTGCAATCCAAATGATTCATCATCAGACCTTTGTTGTGGACTTTGCGGTAGATTCCTTTTCCCTTCCAAATCCGGCGTTCTTCCCCGTCTCTTACATTTTCTTCAGTATATTTTTTAATTCCAAGATCGCACCCGGCAACAAAAGCTCCGGTTAAAATGCTCAGGATTTCCATAATTATTCTCCTTTGATTCGCGCGATTTCCTGCTCGCATACCTCTGTCTGTTCTTCACGCTTTTCGATTGCTTCGCAGAGTGCGATAAAATCGGTATCTGAAATCCGCTTTCCTATTGTATCAAAAAAATCACTCATTTACTTTTTCCCCTTTCGCATCTGCGTATTTTTCAAAACCGCCTGATCTGCTCAAAAGTACGGTAAAGGTTCAATGCTCCATATCCCCATTCCTGGTTCGGATAATTCATGTCTGTCTTCCGTGAAGCTCCCAATATCAGCAGATTCTTCATCTGTGATGCATCCAGATTCACTCCATGCCTATCCAGCCACTCCATAAAAAGTGCCAGTGCTCCGGAAGTGATTCCAACTGCTATACTGGAACCAGACCTTGCAACAAACTGCCCCCTTAAATTGATCCCTGTCACATTGATCCCCGGCGCAGCAAAATCCGGTTTGATTCTGTTATCTCTAGTATAACCTCTTCCCGAACTGACTGCAATGCTATTTTCCTTTCCATTATAGTACGCTGCACAGACCACCGCCCCGGTATCCCCTGGTTCCATCACCGTATATTCCGGATTTGCACGGATAAAATAGACATTTCCCGTCAGAAACTCTTCCATTGGAAGCCAGATATGAAAGATTCCATTCCCAAGCTCCAGTGTTTCCGGTATAATCTTCCAGATTCCGCTTCCCGGTCTGTCAAACTGAAAAAATGCCAGCTGCGCCCCGGTCGTCTCTACCAGAACCCGGTAATTAAATATTACCCTGGTCTGCTCGAATACAAACACATACTCTCCTATTCCCCGTCTGAGCGAGACCGGTCCTATTGTCTGTCCTGTTGGAGATTCGATAGAAAGTGCCAGAAGATTCGGAAGTTCTGTCCATAGTTCCATCACAAAGCCTCTGGTATTATTCCCTACATTGATCTCCACCGGCTGATTATTTTCCTGTTCCAGAATTCCCAGATAATGATGCCTTTTATCTGCCTCGTTGCCACTTCCGGTCACAATCCCGATTCCTTCGCTCGCCGCCACATTTTGTAGATACTCTGACAGGATTGAATATCCTCCATGTCCTCCAAAGCTTGTTCCAACTGCCAGACAGATCACCAATGGTCTTTTCAGCTCTTCTTGTACCTTCTGCAGATAAAAAACCGCCGCTACCAGATCATTTTCCTGATAGCATCTGGCATCACAGTCTACAAAATAGTACTCCCGTAAATATTCTTTTGCCTCCTTCAGCTTCACGATCACCATCTCTGCCTCCGGCGCTGCCCCGATAAACAGATTCTCCGGATTTGCCCCTCCGCATGCCACACTTGCAACAAAAGTGCCATGTCCGTCCGTATCAAATGACGGAACGGTTTCCTTTGGATTCTCGCTCTGGATCGCCAGATTGATTTGTTCCCTCGTATATTCACTTCCATATCCGATTTCCCGGGGCGCTGTTCCACTTTGTTCTTCCTGATCCCAGATTCGCCGGATCCTGGTCGAACCATCCAGATTCCGGAAAATGGGATCCAGATAGTTGATCCCAGTATCAATGATCCCAACTAGAACTCCTTCACCGCTTAATTCCAGACCAGTCAGATTCTGAACCGCAGCAATTCCCGCCTGTTGGATCGCTGCCATATCCAGTGTTGTATAGCACTTCGGAACCATTGTATACGGATAATCGCCAAGTGGCTTTTTTCTGTCTTCACTCTGGTCAATATAAAGAAGCTCAAAACCGTATTTTAACGGTATCCGGCATCCGTTTTCCAAAGGAAAATTTTCCCCGAGAGCACCGGTATCCCTCATCATAAAATCCCTGTATTCTTCCGACAGAATCTTTTCTTTACATTCTTCCTGTGGCATAACAATCCCTCATATATTTTCTTTTGGAAAATATATGAGGGATTGTTCTTTCTTATACTATGATACTGGACGGTTACGCATTTTGCACTCCATATCCATTCTTTATTCGGTACGTTTCTTTTCAATATCCTCGTAGAAGGAAGTCACTTCTTTTCCTTTTTCCAGGGTACTTACATTCGGACCGCTCTTGAATACGATTTTCAGAAGAATTGGTGTGATGATCGTTGTGATCACTACCACGATGATAACCGGTCCGAGGAAATTGCCGCCCATCATACCGAGTGCTTCTCCCTTGCTGGCAACGATCAGCGCAACCTCACCACGGGAGATCATTCCGACACCGATTCGTGCACACTGATAATTCTTATATCCACACATCTTCGCACCAAGGGCGCAGCCAACGATCTTTGTCAGGATTGCAACAATGGTAAGAACCACTGCAAAGCCTACAATTGCAGTACTCATCTTCGGAAGTTCTACCTTCAGTCCGATACTTGCGAAAAATACCGGTGAAAGCAACATATAAGACATGGTATCAAATTTCTTCAGCACGAAATCAGATTTACTTGTATTGGAAATGATCAGCCCTGCGATAAATGCACCGGTGATATCTGCAACACCGAAGAATTTCTCTGCCACATAAGCCATCAGCAGACAGAATACAAATGCCATGATCGCATGACGTCTGAGTCCCTTTTCCGCCTGATCTGTCCACTTTTTAAATACCTTGTAAAAGATAAATCCAATCACACCTGCAAATGCGAAGAATGCAACGATCTTCAGTAATACAACTGAAATCTTTACCGATTCATCTGCCATACTTGTTACCAGTGTCAGTGCAACGATACCAAGCACGTCATCAATGATCGCAGCTCCAAGAATCGCATTTCCGGATTTGGTTTTTAATTTACCAAGTTCTTTTAATGTCTCTACCGTAATACTTACGGAAGTTGCTGTCAGGATAACACCGATAAAGATATTCTGCAGAAATACGCTGCAGGATGCATCGGATGTGATCACACCTGGACGGTTAAAGAACATTGCAGTCGCATAACCGCCGATCAGTGGAACGATAACACCTATCAGTGCAATAACGAAGGATGCTTTTCCACTTGCCTTCAATTCCTGTATATCAGTTTCCAGACCTGCACAAAACATCAGCACGATAACACCGATCTCTGCAACGTTATGTATAAAACTTGTCTCTGTCAAGATCCCAAGCATCGCCGGTCCAAGAAGAACTCCTGCAAGAAGTGCCCCTACAACCTGCGGCATCTGTACCTTTCTGGTCGCAAGACCAAGTGCTTTAGTACAAAGTAAAATAATTGCAAGATCCAGTAAATACTTATAAGTCTCCATTCTCTCTCTCTCCTATTTATATCTTGTTTTTTTAGACACATTGTCTAATGTACACCTTTTAATACAATTTTTCAACAAAAAAATATCCGTAAATCTTAAATTTACGGATATTTCCCATTCTTTTTTTGTATGATCGCCATGTTTTTTTGATATATGAAGGTTATTGTTATACTCAGTGATGCTCAAGCCTTGGTACAGACTGGCTTCTCAGCTCGATCAGAGGTCCTCCGGTTCCTTCGATATATGCCTCCGTGATCGTCACTTCCCCGATGCTGTCATCCTTCGGAATCTCATACATAATATCCAGCATGAATTCTTCAATGATCGCACGCAGTGCACGGGCTCCGGTATCCTTCTTCATTGCCTTTCTTGCGATCGCATGAAGTGCACCATCATCGAATTTCAGATTGACCTCATCCAGTGCCAGAAGCTTCTGATACTGCTTGAGGATCGCATTTTTCGGCTCTTTTAATATCTGAACCATCATCTCTTCATCCAGTCCCTGAAGCGTAAATACGATCGGGAGACGTCCCAGAAATTCCGGAATCATTCCGAAGTTACGCAGATCTTCTGTTGTCACCTTCTCCAGTATTTTCTTATCATGATCATATTTGTCTTTCAGATCCGCTCCAAACCCGATAGAAGAATTCTTCATCAGTCTTTCCTTAATGATCTGCTCAAGATCCGGGAACGCACCGCCACAGATAAAAAGGATATTTTTTGTATTGACTGTAGTGAGCGGAACCATCGCATTCTTACTGTTAGCTCCTACCGGCACTTCCACTTCGCTGCCTTCTAACAGCTTTAACATTCCCTGCTGTACGGATTCTCCGCTGACATCTCTCTGGCTGGTATTCTTCTTCTTCGCAATCTTGTCGATCTCATCGATAAAGATAATTCCCTGTTCCGCCTTATCTACGTCGTTGTCCGCAGCTGCAAGGAGCTTTGATACTACACTTTCAATATCATCCCCTATGTAGCCGGCCTCGGTAAGAGAGGTCGCATCTGTAATTGCAAGCGGCACATCCAAAAGTTTTGCCAGTGTCTTTACCAGATACGTCTTTCCAGAGCCGGTAGGTCCGATCATCAGCATATTGGATTTCTCGATTTCAATCTCATCCATTGTATCCGTTGCCACTCTTTTATAATGATTGTATACAGCAACCGACATTACCTTCTTGGCGTATTCCTGTCCTACTACATATTCATCCAGTTTCGCTTTGATCTTATGCGGAGCAGGAATATCCTTGATATTCAGGATCGGTTCTTTTTCTTCTTCCGGCTTTTTCTTTTTCACACGCTGGCTCTTCGGGATCTGTGCATCCATATCTCCAAATCCCATCATCGGTCCCATGTTCATAAACTGGCTGTAATCCATCCCGCCAATATTCATATTGTTCATTGCATCAAAGCTTTTTTGCATACAGTCCGGACACACGCAGATGTTGTTCGGAAGATCGATCATCTTTCCGGTCACACTCTCCGGTCTGTGACAGATGAAGCAGACCTTTTCATAGCGGTCTTCATTATTTTCTTTTTTGTCTGTATTTTCTACCTCACCGGTTACTTTCTCAACTGTCTTGTCCTTCTGGTCATTTTCTGCCATTGGCTGGTCCTCCTTTTCTCGGTCGTATTCAGACGATTCCTCTGTCCTTCTTATTCGATTTCCACCCCTGCAAGTTCTATAAACTCTTCCTCTGAAATGATCGGCACTCCAAGTTCTTTCGCCTTTCTGTTCTTGGAAGAAGCAGACTCTACATCATTGTTGATCAGATAATTTGTCTTCTTCGTTACAGATCCGGTCACTTTTCCACCCATCTTCTCAACCAGTTCTTTTACCTCATTCCGGTTTGCAAAATGATTCACGCTGCCAGTGACAACGAAACTCATACCTGCAAATTTCTGTTCTTCTGCCATCTCTTCCGGCTGGATCTCCAGTTCTCCAAGAAGGAGCTTAAATTCCTTTTTTCTTTCCTCTGATACAAAATATTTTACAAATGCCGCCGCAAGCACCGGACCTACACCCTGGATATCACTCAGTTCTTCTTCAGATGCTCCTGTCATTTTTTCCACATCATTTTTAAAATGGCGACAGATCAGTTTTGCATTTGCAAGACCGATTCCTGCAATCCCAAGTCCATATACTACTTTAGCAAGGGTTGTACTTCTCGCCTTATCCACGCTTGCGATCAGGTTCGCATAGGATTTTTCTCCAAAACCTTCCATCGTCTGAATTTCTTCCTGATAGACATCCAGATGGAAGATATCTCTGTATTTGTGAATGAATCCTCTCGCAATAAATTTCTCCAGTGTTGCCTCAGAAAGCCCGTCAATATTGAGTGCATCCCTGCTGACAAACAATGCAAAGGATTTGATTCTTTTTGCCTGACACATCGGATTTGTGCAATACAACGACTTTGCATCATTCATCTGACGGATCTCCGTAGCTCCACCACAAACCGGGCAGACTTTCGGGATCTCAATATTGTCACTGCCGGTCAGATTCTTCGCGATCTGCGGAATGATCATATTCGCCTTATAGACTTCGATCGTATCCCCGATTCCCAGATGCAGCTCCTCCATAATACTTAAATTGTGTACACTTGCACGGCTTACCGTTGTTCCTTCCAGCTCTACCGGTTCAAAGATCGCTACCGGGTTAATAAGCCCTGTCCTTGACGGACTCCATTCAATCTCCAGAAGGTGCGTCTCGCGGATCTCATCTGCCCATTTGAAAGCAAAAGAATCACGTGGGAATTTTGCCGTTCTCCCAAGCGACTGCCCATACGCAATGTCGTCATATACAAGGACCAGACCATCTGACGGAAAATCATTTTCTACGATCTTTTCTGCAAAAAACGCAACCTTCTCATCCAGTTCTTCTCTTGTCACCAGATAATGCTCCACCACATCAAATCCCTGCTGTTCCAGCCAGTCAAGCTGTTCTTTTCTGGAATTGTGGAAATCCACATTTTCTGCACGTACCAGGGTAAATGCATAGAATTTTACGTTTCTCTGTGCCGTGATCTTGTTGTTCAGCTGGCGGACAGAACCACTGCACAGATTCCGTGGGTTTTTATATTTTGCATCCACGTCATCAATTTCTTCATTGATCCGCTCAAAATCTTTGTAACCGATCACCGCTTCCCCTCGCAGGATCAGTTCCCCTTTATACGGAATATGAAGCGGCACATTTTTAAATACTTTCGCATTATTGGTAATGACTTCACCGACTTCTCCATTTCCTCTTGTAACTGCCTTAAAAAGCTCGCCGTCACGATAGGTCAGAACAATCGTCAGACCATCCATCTTCCATGAGATCACAGCCGTCTGGTCTCCAACAAATTCCTTCAGCCTTGCCACTTCTTTTGTCTTGTCAAGAGAAAGCATCGGTGACTCATGACGTTCTTTCGGAAGCTCACTTAATACTTCATATCCTACATTCACAGTCGGACTGGAAGCCATAACGGTTCCCAGCTCTTCTTCCAGACCTTTCAGTTCATCATACAGCGCATCATACTCATAATTGCTCATAATTTCCTGCGCATCCTGATAATAAGCTTTTCCGGCTTTATTCAGAAGCTCTACCAGCTCCTGCATCCTTTTCATCTTATCCATATCCAAATCCACACTTTTAATTATTGTTCCACGGTGTCGGCTCTGACTTTGAATCCCTGATCAGCTCATAGAGTTCATTCAGTTCCTGATCCGTAACCTTCCGGTATTCTCCCGGCTTTAAATTACCAAGTTCGATATTCATGATCCGCACTCTCCGAAGCTCCTTTACCTCGTAGCCAAGTACCTCACACATCCGGCGGATCTGCCGGTTGAGTCCCTGTGTCAGAATGATCTTAAATTTATATTTTCCAAGCTTTTCCACCTGGCATGGTCTTGTGACAGTATCCAGGATTGGGACACCACCCGCCATCTCCTTGAGAAATTCATCTGTTACCGGCTTATCAACTGTAACTTTATATTCTTTTTCATGTTTATTTGCCGCACGCATCATCCGGTTGATAATGTCACCGTTGTTCGTCATCAGAAGCAGTCCTTCCGAATCCTTATCCAGACGTCCTACATAAGTAATCCGTACCGGATAGTTAAGAAAACGTACAATACTGTCTCTCTCCCGTCTTTCCTCAGTACAGACAATTCCACGCGGCTTATTGACCGCAAGCACGATCATCTCTTCCTGTCTGGATACCTGCTTTTTCCCAATCCGGACAACCTGCCACGGCTCTACCTTCATTCCGGTCTCTGCACGCACACCGTCAACCGTCACCTGTCCGGCTGCTATCAGTTTGTCCGCTTCTCTTCTGGAACATACACCAGCTTCACTTAAATATTTGTTCAGCCGGACCGGTCCTTTATTTTCCGTGTCCAGAAACTGCTTTTCTATTTTATTTGCCATGTTTTTCTCCTGTTAATTCTCATCCAGTACCCCCGCCAGCATCCGGTCTTCAAAGAATGTATTGGCATTATACAGGAACAGCACATCATCAAACTGTTTATCTGACATCACAGAACTTAATTTACCGGTATAATAACGAGGGTCGATCACAACGATTTCCCGGTAATACGGAGCCAGAAGCGGAAGAAAACAGTTTGCATATGAATCTTTGAACACCAGAAGTCTGCGTTTTTCTGTCTGTGTTGACTGGATATCGATCATTGCATGATTTCCACCGAAGAATACGGAATATTGATCTCTCTCATCCAGTTTGGATGAATCATACATAGAAGCACTCTTTTTCTGTTCTTCCACATAATTGACTGCAACCTGTGGTGCATCCGCACTCTTTGGCAGATAAATATAGATTGGTTCCTTATAATCTGTCTCATATCCACTCTTTGCGGATAACGTTCCGTTAAAAGAATCCGATACCGCATAGGCTTTCATCTTAATTTCTTCACTCTTATCCAGTCCAAGCTGCGTCTTTGCTCCCTGGAATGCATACCATGCACCAAGAGAAGTCCAGTGATGATCCGTGTGATAATAAATTGCTTCATCCTTGTGAGCATCCAATACTTTTTCTGCATCGATCCAGTCATAAGAATCTCCAAGTTCTGCCTTTACACGGCTGATCTGTCTGCTCTGACTGGCAGTCACCGCAAATGCCGGAAGCTTGTCCTCCATAACATTTGCCGCATTCGGGACCAGCATCATATGCATCTGGATATCCGGATAACGCTCTTTAAAATTCTTCATTGCATCCAGATTCTCTTTCAGATCACTTTCATCTGCCACAGCAACATCTTCCATCAGATAATGATCCTTTCCTTTGAAAACACCACCTTCTTCTGTCCTCCCCGCCACACTGTCCGCAAATGTCTTAATTCTTACCCAGGTATCTCTTCCTGCAAACTGATCCGATACATACTCCTCGTACTGCTCCATAAACCTTCCGGAAGCAATTCCGGAAAGAGAAATTTCCGGTTTCTGCGCCAGCATACGCATTTCTTTTTCTGACATCTGCCTGTCTTTATGCATAAGGTTTACTCCGCAGCTGAGAATAAGGACTCCCAAAAATAAAAACGCACATACTGCCTGGATCTGTTTTTTCCCTCCTGGCAGAAAATACTTTGTTCTGTTTTTTTGTTTATTATTCTTTCTTTCTACCATTGTCTTTCCTTAAAATCTAAAATATAAAAATGGATTGTAACTTTCTGTCACCAGATATGCCACACACAGCACAAACAGTCCTGCCATCAGGCAGCCTGCCAGAACCGTATGCGGTCTTTCTTCATTAAATACCAGCCGCTTTCCGAGCAGATGCATAAACGGTGTACTTCCTATGATCCCTGCCACCCAGAAGAGCCAGTTTCGCATGATCAGGTACAATGCCTGGCTATCCATAAATCCGGTTGCACCCTGTCCGAACATATTGCCGATCCAGGTAAGTGCGCTTCCGAGTGTCGGGCTGAAGAACAGTACCCAGCCGAGCATGACCAGAATCATTGTGTAAAGTGTCTGGACTGCCCCCGGCAGCTTTGCAAGTATTTTTCCTGTAAAATATTTTTCAGTAATGAGGATCACTCCGTAGAAGAGCCCCCATACTACAAAGTTCCAGCTTGCCCCGTGCCAGAGACCGGTCAGGAACCATACAATCAGAAGATTCAGTAAATGCCGCGGAACCGTTACCCTGTTTCCTCCAAGCGGAATATACACATACTCGCGGAACCATGATCCCAGCGAAATATGCCATCTTCTCCAGAACTCGGTAACACTTTTGGAAATATACGGATAATTGAAGTTCTGCATAAACTCAAATCCGAACATCTTTCCAAGTCCGACTGCCATGTCCGAATAACCGCTGAAATCGAAATAAATCTGGAAAGTGTAGGCAAGACATCCAAGCCACGCAGTCACTACTGACATTCCATCCATCGCCGCGATATTTTCATAAATCGAACCAATCGTATTCGCCAAAAGCACCTTCTTTGCCAGTCCCATCACAAAGAACCAGGCACCGTATCCAAACTTCGTCAGTGATTCCTTTCTTTCACGCAGTTGTCTCTCCACATCTGCATACTGTACGATCGGACCTGCGATCAGCTGTGGGAACATTGTAACATAGGTTCCGAAATCAATCAGATTTACCTGTACGTCTACATTTCCCCTATATACATCAATGATGTAAGACAATGTCTGGAAAGTATAGAAAGAAATTCCTATTGGGAGTTCCAGTTTTCTATATGGAATATAGAACGGAAGGATCGCATTTAAATTTGTTACGATAAATCCGTAATATTTGAAAAATCCAAGAATAAACAGGTTTACAACGATCGTAAAGATCAGACTGCGCACCTGCGATTTTCTTCCTGCTTTTAATGCAATGTCCATTCCGCAAAAATAATTGAACAGAATGGAAATCAGCATCAGGAAGATATAGACCGGCTCTCCCCACGCATAAAATATGAGGGAAGCGATCAAAAGTACCACATTTTTTACCTTACGCGGCACCAAATAATATACCAACAGTGTAATTGGCAAAAATGTAAACAAAAATACCAGACTACTAAATAACATAACTTTTTCGTTTCCTTTTATCTACTTCAGGCTCTTTGTAAACGCCTTTTCTACAGTTTCAGCTTTTGGTGAAATAACAAAAAGCACGTATGTACCTTTCGTCTTAATGATCGAAGCATCCAGAAGCTTTACCTGCTCGGCCCCATATCCTTCAAAATTATCGAGCTGTGTCTTTTTTCGCTGTTCTGCGGCTTTCTCAACTGCCTCCGCCTCATTCTCATCCTTTGTTTTCACCAGAAGGAGCTCGTTAACTCCCATTGTTTCATTCGTATAATACAGTGTTATATCTTCATAATCCTTCGGATTGATCCCATAGAATCTCTTGATCTCCTGGGTTCCGGCAAGTGTCATGTTCTTGTCATCTGCCGCATCCACAACCGCTTTCTGTACATCTGCAAACGGTGTATCGCTGTCTCCCTTAGACTGAAAGATCAGACCGATATAGATAAGCAAAATAATTACCATCCCAGCTCTGATATTACGCAGAACTGTAAATTCCCCTTTTTTCTTTGTCATATTCCGGCCACCTCCGCCATATGTTCTGCCCAGATTGGATAATACTCCGCCTTCATATGCTCGCCATCCTGCTCATAATACTCATCTTTTACGATCTCTGTATTATCGATAAATGTAATTCCTTCTTCATCGCACATTGCTTTGAGTGCGGTATTATAATCCGGAATCTTGGCATAAACCGGCTCTTCTTCTTCTTTTTGGGCGGAAACAGGAAGAACACAGTTGATGTAGATCACTGCATCCGGCATCTGCTCACGCACATTTGCAAGTACCGCTTTGTACTTTTCAATAAATGCATCTGTATCTCCATCTGTTCCGGAAATATCATTCAGTCCAAGTGCCAGAAAAAGGACTTCCGGCTTTAATTCTGCAGCTGTCTTAATCAGATCACCGGTCTGATCAAGGTGCATTCCCTTTTCCGCTACAACCTTAGAAGTATCAAGCACATCATATACGGTAAAACCGGTTGTGATCGAATCTCCGAGAATCACCGCATGCGCAAATTTTTCGGACAACGGACGGTTCTGCCAGTCCTCTATCGCCTGTTTTTCTTCTTTTTCAATATTTGAAATTTTGGTCTCCACCTCAGATACATCTGCTTTTTCTAACTTCTTGATTGCTTTTACTCCTGCTGATGTATTCACCTTATCTGTTCCAAGATGCGAAAGACCAATACTTACGATTACCGTCAGTACAACAACCGCTCCTGCAATTTCCATCAGAACTTTTTTTCTTCTTTCTTCTGCCTGATGTTCTTTCTCCATCGTTCTTTTTTTCATGCTATGCATCCTATCTTTTATTAAAATATGAGTTTCATTTTCATTGAATCATGTAATAAATACTCTAACTTATTTATTTTACTTTCTTCTATTATAAAAGTCAAATCTTTAATAATGCCAAAATCACCAAATGTGCAGGGTAAAACACGTAAAAAAAATACTTTTTCACAAGAAAATGTTTCTGTGATTTTTTTCCGTTATAAAATACCAAAACACAGACTCCCGCTGCCAGTACTGCAATCATTGCCCCTGCTCCCGCTGCGATTCCTGCAACTCCCGGAAGTTCTGCTGTCACCGTAATCCCCAGAACAAGTGCTGCAATAAAAAAAGCCTTTTTCCGGCGCTTTGGATCCTCTCCTGCCCGGTAAAACCAAAGCGTATACAATGGAGCCAGAATTGCCCAGTCACAGATACTGCTTACTGCTATAATTCCCAGTACAACCAGACTTTTCTTTCCCGGATCTGATATTTTTTCCTCTGCGATCATCAGACACAGACACAGAAAAAGTGTAAATATCATATTTAAAGTATACCACGGTGCCAGATGATTCCGCGCAAATGCCAGATAATACGGAAGCTGTGAAATAACAGCAAAAATCAGCAGTCTTCCGGCATATTTTTTTACTGACCTTGTATAGCGGTATCCCTCAACCAGAAACCAGCACATGACCGGTGCCGTAAAATAACCGATATCCTTTAGCGCTTCGCAGGCAAAGGTTCCTGGCTGCAGAAATATATTTGCAACGTGATTGAGCAGCATAGTAAACACTGCAATGTATTTGATCTGATCCCGGTTTAATTCTATTTTCATCTTGTTATCCATCCTTTTTCTTTCCCGTATTGTATCAAATTCTTATGCATATCTCAAGATTTATGCTATACTGATACTATTACACTGATGACGGGAGGAAGTCTATGCTTATTTTTTCTCTGGATACAAAAAAATGCATGAACGCACTTTTACTGCATCCTGCATTTGATTCCTTTTTATTTATTGAAGGAGATATCACAACTTTTAATACCTTTCAATTTAACGGACGACTGAAAAAAGATTTCTTCAGTGCTGAAGAAAAAGAAGCTCTGGATGACCGGGAATATGCTCTCTGGAAGGAACTTCGCGAGTTTTGTCTTTCTCTAATCAAAGGAAAGCGTACTCCGCTGGGATTTCATTTTGTTCTTTCTATGTCAGCACCGAATATTGCACGGCTTCTCGAACAGGAACATCTTTCCTTTGCTCCGGCAGATGTGCAGGGACTGTACCTGAATTTTAAATATGACGGGACAAAACTTAGCTGTACGACAGGAACATCTATGAACCTGTTCACGCTGGACAAATCACTGGAGCAGGCATGGGACAAGATGGCGCAGCGGATTTTTGCAAAGTACGAGATTCCGTTTGAGGTTGAGTAAAATTTTGAAAATAGTGATGAGATAAAGAGCATAAAATACTGTATGCGGTATTTTATGCTCTTTGTCTTTCTACCGTTAATGACCTCGTTGACAAAATTCTTACACAATGCCTCAACTCGGAATTGCAAGAAGACGGTCGGCGGGTTCCGGAAAATCCGGAACCTTGGACCTGGTTCTGGGTAAATTCAGATATATGTTCCGTTTCTTATACGCGGGTAATGATTGCTGTCAGTAATTCCTGGAATTGCTCAGCCACCCGGTCGGCAGTTTGTTGGACTTCCTGGTGGTTCAGGTGTTGTGATGTCATGCCGGCAGCAAGGTTAGTGATGCAGGAGATGCCACAGACTTCGATTCCCATGTGACGGGCAGCGATCGTCTCGCAGGCGGTGCTCATGCCTACGGCATCAGCACCACAGGTGCGGTACATACGGATTTCTGCCGGGGTCTCATAAGAAGGACCGGTAAGCTGAAGGTATACACCTTCTTTCAGAGGAATGCCGAGTTTTTGGGCTTCTTTCTTTATGATCTGCTGCATCCGCTCACTATAGGCTTCACTCATATCCGGAAAACGGGTTCCAAGTTCTTCGACATTGGCACCGATCAGTGGATTAGGGATTCCACTCATAATCTGGTCTGTGATGAGCATGAGATCGCCCGGATGGAATCCGGTATTGATTCCGCCTGATGCATTGGTAAGAATCAGCTTCTTTGCGCCTAACATTCCCATCAGCCGCACCGGAAGCACCACATCTGTTACCGGATACCCTTCATAATAATGCACACGTCCCTGCATGATCACAACCGGAACTTCTTTTACATAACCAAATACAAATTGTCCTTTATGTCCCACAACTGTCGACACCGGAAAACCTTCAATTTCTGTATATGGAATGATCTGTTCTATCTTGATTTTTGATGCGTATTCGCCAAGACCGGAGCCAAGAATCACTGCCACTTCCGGTTTAAAATTCGTTTTTTGGAGAATGCTTTTCCGGCATATTTCCAGCTTTTCATAAATTTCATTGCTCATACAGAATTCCTCTTTTCTCTTATTCTTCAGAGTCAATCCTCTCTGTTTGTAGTTTCTTTATTTCAGCATTTTGCAAATTTTATCTTTTATAGAATCATCGGCAAATGCAGTATCAATTGCATTTTTCATCATCCGAAAGATTTCTTCGTCCCGGATTCCATAATTTTTCTGAATAAATTCCAGTTCTTTTGTAAGACTGGTGTTGCTTACCGTCCGGTTATCGGTGTTGACCGATACTTTTAAGCCTGCATCCAGAAATTCCCGCATCGGATATTCCGCCATGCTGTTTACAGATTTGGTCTGTAAATTGCTGATCGGACACATCTCGATACCAATACCTGCTTTTTTTGCCATTTTCCGGATCTCCTGGTTGCCACGCATCGCGATCCCATGCCCGATCCTTCCAGCTCCCACGTTTATCGAATCTATGACATTCTGTGGATTTCCACATTCTCCGGCATGGAGTGTAAAAGGCATTCCCATCTTCTTTGTCTCTGTAAAAATATCCATAAATTCAGACATCGGATACAATGCTTCTGCTCCTGCAAGATCTGCTGCACAAACTCCGGATCCCAGATATTCTCTTGCCGTCTTGATCATCCGCATATTATCCTCAGCGCTGTGATGCCGCATTGCACAGACGATCACACCATACTCGATTCCAAAATCTTTTTTCCCCTGCTCCATTCCGCTGATCATTGCTTCGATCACCTTCCGGCTGTCCATCTTTTTTGTCTCTGACAGAAGTGGAGCAAAACGGATCTCCGCATAACGAACATTTTCTTCGTTCATCTGGGAGAGCAGATCATACGCAGCTCCGGAAAGTCCCTCTTCATCCATAATACATCTGCCGGGAAGGTCAAATTTTTCCAGATATTCATTCAGACTTGTACAGTTTTCTGAAACACTGAGTTCTTCAGGTCTTACAGTTCTTCCAAGCCTTTTTTCAATAAATGGTCTGCTAAGAGAACCGTCCAGATGACAGTGAAGCTCAATTTTTGATAATTCTTTCAAGGTTTCCTGTGTCATTTTTCATTCCTTCTCTTTTTCCTTTTCTTCAAAAATCTTCTTTTGGAGTCTGAGTCCTTTCTCATTCTGTAAGATTAGATGGTCCGAAACCTTTTGGCAACATTTCTTTCAAGGTATAGATATCATAATGCTTTTCATCTACTGCAAGAATGATCTGAAATGTCTCCGGATCGCAGAATTCCATCATGACCTGCCTGCATACTCCGCACGGCGGTGCATACTCTGTCACAACACCGCCCTTTCCCCCTACAATACAGATTGCATCAAATTCTTTTACTCCTTCGCTGACTGCCTTGAAAAATGCGGTACGCTCCGCACAGTTTGTCGGTGTATAAGCCGCATTTTCAATATTGCATCCCGTATATATCCGTCCATTCTTTCCAAGCAGCGCAGCTCCCACTTTAAAGTCAGAATAAGGGGTATAAGAATATGCAAGCTGAGAAAGCGCGATTTCTATCATTTTTTTAATTTGTTCTTTTTTCATTCTCTTTTTTCCTGCTTTTTCTTGCTAAATAAGTTCATTCAGAATCGAATGTCCGATCGTTCCTTCCGGCATTTTTACACCAAAATTATCTGTGACCGTTGCCCCGATCACTGCAAAGGTATTTTTCTCCATAATCACGCCACCCTCATCCATCTTTTTGGAATACGCCAAAAACGGTACATATTCCCGTGTATGATCGGTTCCTGTGTAGGTCGGATCGTTTCCATGATCGGCGGTAATAATAAGAAGATCATCCTCCCGCAGATCATCCAGCAAAATTCCAAGATTTTTATCAAATCTCTCAATCTCATGTCCGTAGCCAACCGGATCGCGCCGATGCCCCCACTGTGCATCAAAATCAACCAGATTTACAAAGCACAGTCCGTCAAAATCTTTTTTGCAAATCTCAATGGTCTGCTCCATTCCATGCACGGAGCTGTTGGAATGATACGATTCTGTGATTCCTTCCCCGCAAAAGATATCATGGATCTTTCCGACTGCGATCACATCCTTTCCCGCATCTTTCAGTGCGTCAAGTGCAGTCTTTCCGGTCGGCTCAAGTGCATAATCCCTGCGGTTGCTGGTTCTTTTAAATTCACCCTTTTTCTTTCCTACATACGGTCTTGCAATGACTCGTCCCACGCGCCATTCATCCTTCATCGTGATCTCTCTTGCAATCTCACAGCACCGATACAGATTTTCCAGATCAAATGTCTCTTCATTTCCACAGATCTGCAATACAGAATCCGCAGAGGTATAGACGATCATTGCACCTGTTTCGATTTCTTCTTCCCCAAGGTCTTCAATGATCTTTGTTCCGCTCTCACTACGGTTTCCAATCACTTTTTTCCCGCAACGTTTTTCCAGTTCTGCAATCAGTTCCGGTGGAAATCCATGTTCGGTAAAGGTTTTAAATGGTTTTTCTGTATAAATTCCCATCATTTCCCAGTGTCCGGTCATCGTATCTTTTCCGTTACTCGCCTCTTTCAGTCTGGTAATTTTTCCAACCGGATTCTCGATTCCATACATCTTTCCCCCGGTATGCAGATTCAGCATACCAAGCTTCTGAAGATTTGGAATCTCCAGTGTTCCCATTCTGTCTAAAATATGACCAAATGTATCTACATCCCTGTCACCGAATTTCTCAGAATCAGGCATTGCACCAATTCCGAGCGAATCCAGAACGATCACAAAGATTCGTTTATATATTGTTTCTTTCATTTACCGATCCTCTTTGATCAACTTTCTGATGGCTTCCACTGCCACCTGTACTGCCATATCTGTATCATGTACTACCGGATTTTCAAGTCCCAGTTTTTCTCTTTCCTGATTTGCCATTACAAGGAAACACGCACCCACGCGTACATGAAGCTTTGCTGCCACAATGTAAAGTGCTGCCGTCTCCATCTCTGATGCCAGACATCCCAGTTTCTTCCAGGCTTCCCATTTATTGATCAGTTCATAACCTGCCGGCATCATCTCCGGCTCATGCTGTCCGTAAAATGCATCTTTTGACTGTACCACTCCGGTATAAAATTCACAGCACTTTTCCTTCGCCGCACTGACCAGTGCGTTCACCACCATAAGATCTGCCACCGCCGGATATTCGATCGGCGCATATTCTTTGCTTGTCCCTTCCATTCTGACAGCACCTGTAGCAACTACAATGTTCCCACTTTTTACTTCCGGCTGTATCCCACCGCAGGTTCCGATCCGTACAAATGTATCTGCTCCACATCTGGCTAATTCTTCCATCGCAATTGCTGCTGATGGCCCCCCGATTCCGGTAGATGTGGCACTTACCTTTACGCCGTCTAAAGTTCCTGTATAAGTGATAAATTCCCGGTTATCTGCAATCATTACCGGATCTTCAAAATACTGTGCTATTTTTTTGCAGCGCTTTGGATCTCCCGGGAGAATGACATAACGGCCGACTTCCCCGTTGGCCACCTGAATATGATATTGTCTGCTTATATCCTTTGAATAATTCTTCATCGTATCCACCGCCTCTCTTTTGTTATATTATACTATAAAAGACCAGGAAGTTCACCAACACTTTGTGGAAAGTGTTTCCAAATACAGCAAAAAAAGCCTGACCATTCAGACCTTTTCGCATAAGCGAAAACAAGAATCTGAATGATTCAGGCTTTTCCGGGTATCTACAGCAAAATTACTTTGCCAGTTTCATCATAATTTCATTACTGCGTTTCACAAATTCTGTCATCTCTTCCGGGCTGAGTGGCTTGTGTGCCAGCATTGCCAGGTCATATAACTGATGGCAGAACATTTCTGTATTTTCGCCATCTTTATGTGCTACAACATATTCTACCAGCGGATGATTTGCATTCAGGATCAGGGTTGCATTTGTTCCGAACATAGACGGATCCATGCCTGACATTCCATACATCTTCATCATTTCCTGCATACGGCGTGATTCTTCGGAAAGTGTAATCATAGATGCCACATTTTCATCTTTCATCTTTTCCACTTTTACTTCCAGTTTGTCATTGCCAAGTGCTTTGCGGAAGATTTCGACCAGACTGTCAGTTTTTTCTTTGAATGCTTCTTTTTCTTCTTCAGATACATCTTCTTTGAAGTGATCAGTCAGATCTGCATCGATTCTCTGGAACTTGATATGTTCGTTCTTCTGCTCCATCTGAGTAATAAATGGAGAATCAATATTATGTGACAAGATCACTGCATCCAGTCCCTCTTTTTTGAACATATTGATGTACTGGCTCTGCTGCTGTTCATCTGTTACATAGTAGATTGTTGTCTTCTCTGCTTCTTTCTTTTCTGCTGACTGCTCTGCATTTTCCCCTTCGGTCTTTTCCTCCGGCTCTGCTTTTCCGCCATTCTTTTCGATGCATTCTTTGAGTGTCATATACTTATGATCCAGGTTCTTGAACAGAACATAATCGCTCATCTTCTCGCAGAATTTTTCATCTTTCAGGCAGCCGAATTTGATAAATGGGCTGATGTCATCCCAGTATTTCTCATAGTTTTCTTTATCTGTCTTGCACATTCCTGAAAGCTTGTCAGCAACTTTCTTGGAAATGTATTCGGAGATCTTCTGTACAAATCCATCATTCTGCAGTGCGCTTCGTGATACGTTAAGCGGCAGATCCGGACAATCAATGACTCCTTTTAATACCATCAGGAATTCCGGAATAACTTCTTTGATATTGTCTGCGATAAATACCTGATTGTTGTACAATTTGATGGTTCCTTCAATGGAATCGTATTCGGTATTGATCTTAGGGAAGTACAGGATACCCTTTAAGTTGAATGGATAATCCATGTTCAGATGAATCCAGAACAGAGGTTCTTTGTAATCCATAAATACTTTCCGGTAGAAATCAATATAATCTTCTTTGCTGCATTCGTTTGGATGCTTTGTCCACAGCGGTGCCGGATCACTGATCGATACCGGGCGTTTCACGATCTTTGCTTTGTCGGATGCCGGTGAAACTTCAACCATTTCTTTTTCACCGTTCTCATTTTCTTTTTCTTCCATCTTGGCGTCTTCGTGGATATGTTCAACAACCGTATCGGTATCCAGGACTTCATCCTCCGGGATCGTCTCATATTCCGGTTCTGCATTTGCTTTGGATACAAAAATCTCTACCGGCATGAATGAACAGTATTTCTCAAGGACTTCGCGGATTCTGTATTCATTTGAAAATTCTACACAATCTTCATTCAAGAATAAGGTGATTTCAGAACCAACTTCCTCTTTATCCCCTTCTTCCATCTCATACTCTGTACCACCTTCACTTACCCAGTGTACCGGTTTTGCACCTTCTTTATAAGAAAGGGTATCAATATGAACTTCATCAGCTACCATGAAGGCAGAGTAGAATCCAAGACCAAAGTGTCCGATCATATCATCCTCTGTTGTCTTATCTTTGTATTTGTTCAGGAATTCGGTTGCTCCTGAAAATGCGATCTGTGTGATATATTCTTCTACTTCATCAGCAGTCATACCAAGACCATTATCGATGAATTTCAAAGTCTTCTCTTCCGGGTTTACAATAACCTGGATCTTTCCTTTATAACCATCCGGAAGTGTATATTCTCCCATCATGTCCAGCTTCTTTAATTTTGTGATCGCGTCGCATCCATTGGAAACAAGCTCTCTTGCGAAAATATCATGATCAGAATATACCCATTTCTTGATAATCGGGAAAATATTTTCGCTGCTGATTGAAAGACTACCTTTTTTTGCTGCCATTTTTATCACTCCTAAATTTCATATTCTATCTTTTTACGGTTTCAAATACCGTATTTTTCTGTCTATGAAATATCTTAATACCCTGATTTCTAAATGTCAATAGAAAATTAGCACTCTTTTGACAAGAGTGCTAATAATTCTGTGAAGAATATAAACTTTCTGTGAAATATATTTTCCGATTCTTTGTGTACCGTCTATAAGAAATCTTTGACATACACTTGCAAAAGCTTTTACTCCACGCTCTTCAAAGATTCCACCATATCGATCTTCTTCAGCTTGTAGAACATTACCCAGTTTACAAATAAAGAAAATGCTACAGTAAACAAGAAACTGTACAGATAACTCTGCCAGTGTATCTGACGTCCGAACATCGCTTCTTCCACCTCAACCGTCAGGATGATATACCGGTGAAGCAGATTACCAAGCACCATACCCACAACCGATCCAATGATCGTCAGCAGGATATTCTCTCTGTATACATAAGAGGCAACCTCTCCGTCGTAGAATCCCAGAACCTTCAAGGTTGCAAGCTCTCTCTGACGCTCGGTGATGTTGATATTGTTCAGATTGTACAGTACCACAAATGCCAGCATTCCGGCAGATACGATCAGTACCACGATGACCAGATTCAGGCTTCGCAGCATGTCATCCAGCCTTCCTTCAATACTGCTGGTATAACTTACATTCAGTACTCCATCCATCGACAGAAGCTTTGTTCCGATCTTCTCGATCTGATCATCCTTTCCGTCCTTTACACTGTAGATGATCGTGTTATATTCTGCCGGTACACCATATAATTCCTCGTATTTTTCCGGTGACAGATACAGGTAATGGCTCATATAGTTCTCGCAGATGGCGCCAACCGTCACCGTCTGGTCTCCCCTGTCCTCGTCCTCGATCGTAAGCTCATCTCCCACCTTTACATTCAGAAGGGATGCCATTTTCTCAGTCAGAATCACTTCGTCTTTTTTCAGTGAATAAACCTCGTCCTTATTGGTCCTGCTGTGGAAGCTTAAAAAGTCCTCAATCTTTTCATTATCCGATGGCACCATCAGATAAAGTGTCTTTTTACCGGATGCAGATTTTACATCGGTCTTCTGCATCCGCGCTTCGATCGTCTCTTTTATATCTGCATTCTGATCCAGATAATCATGGAGCTGTTGTCTGTTCTCTTCGGATATGTCGTCACTCATGTAGGTTGCCGCATCATAGAACTGCACCTTCTCATACTGCAGGCTGACGATCTCATAGATACAGTCCTTCAGTCCGAATCCGACTACCATCAGTGCCATACAGCCTCCGATTCCGAAAATGGTCATAAAGAATCGCTTCTTATACCGGATCAGATTCCGCACGGTCGATTTCCATGTAAAATTCAGATGCTTCCAGATAATTCCGATCCGCTCCAGAAGAATCCGCTTCCCCTGCTTCGGTGCTGCCGGACGCATCAGCTCTGCCGGTTCTGCTGCCAACTCTTTATAGCAGGATGCGATCGTTGCGATCAGTGTACATGCCACTGCGATTACCGAAGCCTGGAGTGCATAGCTCATATGGTACGGTACCAGGATCGCCGGCAGATGCTTATACAGGATCATATAAGCATAAATAATGATAAACGGCAGGATCTTTTCCCCGGCCAGTACTCCGAAAATACTTCCGCCAAGCGTTGCAATCAGAGCATAACCAATGTATTTCCCTGCAATTGCAGCTTTTCCATAACCAAGAGCCTTCATCGTTCCGATCTGTACACGCTGTTCCTCTACCATTCGTGTCATCGTTGTCAGACTGATCAATGCTGCCACCAAGAAAAAGAGTACCGGGAACACTTTTCCAATAGAACGCATGCGGTCTGCATTATCTCCGTATCCTTGATATTCCGTCAGTGCATCCTCTCTCGTCTGCACATACCACTTCGGATTTTCGATTTTTTTGATCTCAGCCTTTGCGTCTGCAATCTGCTGCTTTGCATCCGTCAGCTGCTTCTCTCCATCTGTAATCTTTGCCTGTCCGTCCGTGATCTGTTCTTCCGCTTCTTTTGCTGCCTGCTCATATTTACTCCGGCCATCCGCAAGCTCCTGTTCACCGGATGCAAGTTGTGCTTTACTTGCATTTAAAGTGTCCTCTTTTTCATTCAGAAGTGCCCATGCAGACAAGATCTGTGCTTTTCCGTCCGTAATCTGAGATTTTGTGCTGTCAAGCTGGGATCTGGCTGCTGCGATCTGACTCTTGCCGTCTGTAATCTGCCTGCCTGCACTTAACAGCTCTTCTTCCTGTGCGGCAAGTGTCTGCTCCTGCTGAAGAAGTGCTTTCTCTTTTGCATCCAGATCTTCTTTTTGCTCAGTCAGGCTGGTAATCTGTGCCTCCAGGTCTGCTTCTGTGGCAAAACCTGCCTTGTTCAGCATCTCCTGCTTTGTCTTTTCAAGCTGCTTCTTCTGTTCCTGCATACCGCCAAGCTGTGTATTTAAATTCTCCCACTTTTCCACATAAGCTTTTTCTTCTTCATTTCTATTCTCTTTAGGAATTTTTACATATTTCCGATATACATCGCTGTCCATTCCTTTCAGCTGCGTATTCAATCTTGCAATTTCTGAATCACACTGGCTGATTTCATCTTCAATCCCAGCCAGTTCGTCTTTCAGCCGATTAAGCGGTGCAAGTCCCTCGTCCAACCGTTTCTTCCCATCCGCGATCTGTGACTTTCCTGCTGGAATCTGTTCCTTCCCCGCCGTAATGATCGGCATATATTTCGAGTAATTGCTCAGATAAACCTGTTCCGCATCTGCAAGCTCCTGTTCTTTCTGATTCAACTGTGCTTTTCCGGATTCATACTGTGCCTCCGCTGAATCAAGCTGTGCCTGCTTATCATTCAGCTGCGCTTTTGCATCGGCAAGCTGTGTCTCGCCGTCTGCGATCTGCTGCTTTGCATCCGCAAGCTCTGCTTCTCCATCCGTAATCTGCTGCTTTGCTTTTTCCAGTTCTTCGGCTGCCTTGCTTTTCCCACTCTCCAGCTCTTTTTTCGCATCCTCCAGTTCCTGCGATTTTTCATTCACTGTCTTCTCTGAATCAGCAAGCTTTTCATTTGCCTCATCTACGATCTCCTGTTTGCGGACTGCACAGCGTTCCTCTTCGATTGCACTCACGGCTTCCTTTGCTGCATCCGACAGATTATTGTATTCATCAGTAAATGCAATTTTCTCTTCTGCACCGCTCACCTTCACATAAGCTTCCGTATAAACATCCATGTCAAAAGAGGATTTATCCACTACAACAAATCCACTGATCTCTCCGGTTCCGATCGTACTGCTTCCTCTTCCAAATGAAATATACAGCGGACTGTTCCCGATTCCGACAATCTTATATGTATCTGTAACCAGTGAATCAGTCAATGCCTCTCCATCGCCGGAATGGAAAGTTACCGTGTCGCCAACCTTCAGGTCTGTATAGCTCAGAAAATCTTCATCCACCAGACATTCTCCGGCTTTTTCCGGCAACCTGCCTTCCACAACCGAAACCTGATTAAAATTCTTCTGCATGCTCAGCATATGGACAACCTTTTCATTGTCTCCAACCGGGCAAAGCACGTCTTTGCTGTATCCGCCTTCTACAGCTTCAATTCCCGATACTTTTCCAATCGCTTTGATATCCGCTTTGGTAAGTCCCATGGTTCCCATTACCTTCAGATCCATCAGCTCCGAATCATCGAAATACTGATCTGCAGTGATCCGCATACTTGGCTCTGATGCACGGATTCCCGAATAAAATGCGACACCCAATGCTACGATAAAAAAGATTGATACAAACCGTCCCATCGTCTTTTTTATTTCTATTATAAAATCTTTGCGTAAAACATTTTTCTTCATCGGTCTTTACGTCCACCTACCATTCAATCGTCTCTACCGGAACCGGTCTTTCATTCAGCTTCATGCTTCCGACTTTTCCATTCTTCATCTTAATTACACGATCTGCCATCGGCGTGATCGCTGAGTTGTGTGTGATCAGGATCACTGTCATCCCTCGTTCACGACACATATCCTGTAAAAGCTTTAATATTGCCTTACCGGTATTGTAATCCAACGCCCCTGTCGGCTCATCACACAAAAGAAGCTTCGGGTTCTTTGCCAGTGCACGTGCAATCGATACCCTCTGCTGCTCCCCACCGGAAAGCTGTGCCGGAAAATTCTTCATACGGTCTGCCAGTCCCACTTCCCTAAGAACCATCTCCGCATCCAGCGGATCCTTACAGATCTGCAGTGCCAACTCTACATTTTCAAGCGCCGTCAGGTTCGGAATCAAGTTGTAAAACTGGAATACAAATCCAATATCATCCCTTCTATAGGAAGTAAGCTGCCTCGGCGAATACTTTACAATATTCTTTCCATCGATCCAGACCTCTCCACTTGTTGCCGTATCCATTCCCCCCAGAATGTTAAGCACTGTCGTTTTTCCCGCACCACTTGGACCTACCACAACTGCAAATTCACCTTTTTTTATCTGAAAATCAATTCCATCTGCTGCGGCAATCTCAACTTCACCCATACGGTAAATCTTACGGACATCCCGCATTTCAACAAATTCTTTCATCATCTTTCCCCCTTATCTGTAAAATTTTCTGCTTTTTTTTAATTTTAACATATTGGAAAAGCAAATCAAATATGAAGTCGTAAGATTATAAAACTTTCACATTTTCCATTTTCCACACCGTTTTTGGCTATATTGCACAATTTTACAGTATCATTTTTGTAACATTTGTCTTTTCTGCGAATTTACAGAAGAGCATACACATGGTATTATAATATCAAGTTAAGGATAGCACTTAACGAAACCAAATAAGACGTTTTCAGTATTTTGATACTTTTTATTTTCATTTCTCCTTTAATGAAATTACAGAAAAAGAGCTTACGACATTTCCCCCGATCATATGTCGCAAGCTCTTTTTCCGTTATCTGAATCTTTCCGGCATTCACAAATAGTATCCTCCTCTGTTTTTCCCACCCTGCTTCCGGAATATACTTTCAAAAATTACAGTTTTCCTTGTAACTTTCTGTAACTTCTTGTTAATTATTAGACATTATATATTTTTACCGTTAAAATTTCCTTTTTTTACATTCTTTTGTCAATCTTGTTTTGCACTTCGTTATTTTGCACAATTTTATTTTAACTTTGCAGTTCTTTTAGTTTTTTTTGCGAATATACAAAACTCCCTGCAAATGCTATTATAAAAACAAGTTAAGGATAACACTTAACCGAACAAAATAAGACGTTTTCAGTATTTTGATACTTTTTATTTTCATTTCTCCTTTAATGAAATTATTGGAAAAAGAGTTTACGACATTTCCCCCGATCATATGTCGTAAGCTCTTTTTCTATTTCAGGATTTTCATATCGGTCTCCTCATGTTCGAAAAATTTTTTATATTGACATTTATAATAAGCATTCATAATTCCTTCTTGAAAACACATTTGTTCTTATACAAAAATCATTTGCACTCATTTTTTTTGCATTTATGCAAGTTTTATTATCAATTTCCAAATTCCAAATAACCTTTTGTATAAATTGATTTTACCCCTGTTATTTTGCACAATTTTATTTTTCAAAGCTTTTTTCTTTTGTTTTTTTTGCGAATATACAAATTCCAAGCCTCTTGGTATTATAATATCAGCTTGAAGATAACAACTAGATAAGAATTCCTCGGTGGGGCGGCATCTTAGTCAGTCACAATTGCCCCACTTGATTAGGAATCAAAACCAAATAAGACGTTTTCAGTATTTTGATACTTTTTATTTTCATTTCTCCTTTAATGAAATTACAGAAAAAAGAGTTTACGACATTTCCCCCGATCATATGTCGTAAGCTCTTTTTTCATTCTACCCAACTCTTTTTCCATATATATTTTGCAGGATAAAAATCCCACTTTATTTCCATCCGCTAACTAAATTATTCAAAACTTCTTTCTTATAAACTTTTACCACGTTTCCAGGCGTCAGCATTCATTTTTCCGCCTCTCTTCTGCAGATCGCTACATGTTCTGTCAAAAGAAAATGGAAATGTCAACACGGCATTTCCATTTTCTTTCAAAGCTATTTTTCTGTCTTTATACATTTTCTTGCAAGAATACAGATCACGATGGTGATGACCATATCCGGGAGTGTATTTCCAAGCGGAATATCCACATTCATCAGAATACGGTAAAGTATAAAACCGATCACCCAGATTACACCATTCATGACATCCAGAGATACTTCCAGGCTGTCCTTTCTCTTCAGAATGAAGAAATCCGCAATCTGGATTGCGATCATCGGCGCGAATACAGAACCGATCAGGTACAGGAAATCGGTAATGTTGTCCATCGGATAAATGATTGCTCCGATCATTCCGATCACAGTTACAACAATTGCTGCATATTTCCCATTGATTTTTGAAAATACTGACTCTGACGAAATTCCTGCTGAGTAAGCATCCAGGAAGGTTGTCGTAACGGTAGAAAATACAATGATCAGAAGTCCTGCTATTCCAAGTCCAGCTTTTACCATGATACTTGCAATATCAGACTCTCCTGTGTAAATTGCAGCGTTCATACCAATCACGTACATCCAACAACTGACAACTCCATAAACAACGGTGCTGACTGCGGTTGCTTTTACCGGTTCTTTTGCTTCTCTTGTATAGTCACTGATCAGTGGCAACCAGGAAAGTGGCATGGCAACAGAAAGCTCTACTGCTGCACCAAACGTCATGGCATCTCCGCCTGCGCCAGCTACCGATCCGTCACCAAAGATCACTCTGCTGAGTACCAGTGTCAGGATAAATAAAGCAGCCATTGCAACCGTATTGATCTTGCCAAGATTTGTGATTCCGATCACAATCCATAAGATGATCAGTGCACCGATCACCAGACACCATACCCATCTGCCGGTATGAAGAACACCATTTGCTGCAAGTGCCCCATCATAAATCATAATCGCTGTCCAGCCAACCAGCTGCAGCACATTCAGGAAGGAGAAGAAGATTCCTCCCTTCTCGCCAAAACTCATTTTTACTGTTTCCATTGCACTTCGTCTGGTCTTTCCACCAATTACTCCGGCAAGGAAAAGCATCATGCATCCTATGATATGACCAATAATAATCGCCAGAACTCCTTTTCCGAATCCTAGCGGCGCAAAGTAAGTACCGGTCAGGATCTCTGCAAGGGACACGCCTGCCCCAAACCAGATCAGTCCATTTTCAAAGATAGAGGTTCTCTTTTCATTCATACTTCTATTCCTCCACTTTGCTTTCTGTATATTCATTTTTAATTGCAAATCCGTGATTCATCGGACCACTGCCTTTGCCAAGATCCAGCATTGCTGCAAGTGCTCCGGAAATATATTTCTTCGCACGTTCTACTGACTCATCCAAATCATATTCTTTTGCAAGATTTGATGCGATCGCACTGGATAAAGTACATCCTGTTCCGTGCGTGTTCGGATTGTCGATTCGCTCTCCGTAGAACCACTTATATCCACCATCTCTCCACAGCAGATCATTGGCATCGTTCAGTTGATGCCCGCCCTTACAAAGAACTGCACAGTGATATTTGGTGCCGATCTCTTCTGCTGCTCTTATCATATCCGCCTGCGACTGGATTTTCATACCTGCAAGCACTTCTGCTTCCGGGATATTCGGAGTCAGAACGGTTGCCATCGGAAGCAGGCAGCTCTTCAGCGCATCAATCGCTTCCTCGCTGATCAGTCTTGCTCCACTTGTTGCTACCATAACCGGATCAACTACAATATTTTTCGCATCATATTCTTTTAATTTGTCTGCGATCTTTGTAATCAGACCACTTGAAGATACCATTCCAATCTTCACTGCATCCGGGTAAATATCCGTGAAAATATTATCCAGCTGTTCTCCTAGGAATTCCGGCGTTACCTCCATAATTCCGGTAACTCCGGTTGTATTCTGTGCAGTAAGAGCCGTAATTGCGCTCATAGCATAGACTCCGTTACTGATCATTGTTTTGATATCTGCCTGGATACCTGCTCCTCCGCTTGAATCGCTTCCTGCAATTGTAAGTGCTGTTCTCATTTAACTCTCTTCCTCTCTTTTTCCATAATTCTAAATATTTTGTAACTGTTCAGAGCCAAGCAAAATTTCATAAAACAGGTGTAAAATGCTTGCATTTTTAAGACTGTTTTTGAAATTTTATTTGGCGGATACGCCACACCAACGAAATGCGTAGCATTTTGGAGGTTGGCTCTGAACAGTTACACTATTTTATATAAAAAGAATGTGCCTTGGCACATTCTCGCGCCAAACGCAGTCGCTTGCGACATTCTTCATCTTCGTGCGAGTGCGCATCTCCGGCACGCAGTGCCTTTTATTTCATAGGAAGTTCCTTCGGAATTTCCTATGAAATAAAAGAAACACCTGTCATGCACAAGTGTCTCTGAAAAAATCAATATGACTTCCTGCGACGGCATGATCCGTATCAGGTAAAAAGGGGGCGATGCTCTTTTGCTTCCTCTCAGTCTGTCTTTCACCGGCTCCCTCCGTCTTTATTATTCTGTCTCTCCAAGTGTTGTCTGCTTTGTAACTCCTGTTAAACTCTCTCTGGTTCTGGATAAGCCTCTCCAAAAGTTTCAACAGTCACTTTTTTCATCTTCTGTTCTTCCAGCGGTCTGTCACTGTAGTCTGTTGCCGTCTCAGCAATTTTATTTACAACATCCATACCTTCTGTAACTTTACCAAAAGCTGCATATGCGCCGTCAAGATGTGGCGAAGTCTTATGCATGATGAAAAACTGTGATCCTGCCGAATCCGGATGCATTGCACGCGCCATAGAAAGAACGCCCGGTTCATGCTTCAGATCATTTGCAAAACCGTTCTGCTTAAATTCTCCCTTGATACTGTATCCAGGGCCACCCATTCCGGTTCCATCCGGGCATCCACCCTGGATCATGAATCCACTGATGACACGGTGGAAGATCAGTCCATCATAAAATCCCTTATTTACAAGAGATACAAAGTTATTTACTGTATTCGGTGCGATTTCCGGATATAATTCCGCTTTGATCACATCGCCATTTGCCATTTCAAATGTTACTACTGGATTTGCCATTTTATACAATCTCCTTTTCATTGATTTCTCTACCTATTGTAACGGAACTTTTCCCGTCCGTAAATAGTTTTTAGAAAGTCTTTATACATTTTCCAGACAATATCCGATCCCCAGAAACCAGTGCCAGATAAAATCCTCAAACTTCTCTTTATTCTTATGCCGGAGCATCAGATGCTTTCTCCTCCGGTTTCAGTGTCGATAAAAACACAGCAGCCAGAATGATAACACCACCAAGGCACTCTCTGAAACTTGGAACTTCTTTCAGAAACAGAAATGCGCTTAAAGTCCCATACACCGGTTCCAGTCCGGATAAAATTCCGGCAATCCTTACCTTCACAGTCCGAAGTCCACTGATAAATAAAGAATGTGCAACTGCTGTAAAAATAATTCCAAGCATCATCAATACGCCTGCATCTGCAAGTGTAATCACCGGCTTCAACACAAACATCATTGGGATCAACACGATCGTTGCGGTTCCCTGTTCATAAAGCGACACCAGTGTTGCCGGATATCTGCTGGAAAAACGGCGATTCATCAGTGACAATATTGCATAGGTAAATGCACTCAGAAGTCCCCACAGAACTCCCTGTGTAATCTGATTATCCATCTGAAATGCGGGTACGATAAAGAATACTCCGACCAGCATCATCAGTGTACAAAACACATCCGATTTCTTCAGTTTTTCATGGAACAGGTATGGCTCCAGAAAAATAACAAATACCGGAAAAGTTGATACCGTAAGCGTACCAACTGCAACCGTCGAACTCTGGATCGACTGCATATAACTACTCCAGTGTATTGCTAAAACTGCACCTGCTCCGACCATCCACAAATAATCACTTTTCTCCTCCAGGCGAATTTTCTGCTTTTTAAAACGCAGAAAAATCCAGAGGAAAATAGATGAAAAAAATACCCTTCCAAGCACGATGATCACCGCAGGCAGATCCACAAGCTTGGCAAACAGTCCGACAAAACCAAACAATGCCACAGCAACATGTACTGAAATTAAACCTTTTCTCTGACTCTCCTTCATATGAAAACCTTTCTCTATTCAGGCTGATCTACCCGGAAATGTTCCATTAAAATCGGCATATATTCCTTACTGTATTCTCCAAGCGAATAATTTCCTCTGTTCAGACACCAGTCTGATACCAGTGCCCGCTCACAGAGTGAATAATACTTGGTAATCTCCTGGATACTCTTCTCTCTGCTGATCTGATTTCGCACATGTCCCTCTTCTATGATCCTGCTGATCAGCTTGTAATAAGTACGGTTCTGATCCAGAAGATTCCTGTCTCCCTTGGCAATCAATTGTGTTGAATATAAGGATGATAACAATGCTACATCAATCTTTTGCTCCATAAATGAATGCGACCGGTAATTGAGATACATCAGTTTATCAAAACTGTTCATTTCCGGATCCAGTTCATCTTCAAGCTTTGCATAATTCTCATCCAGAATAGTTGACAATGTATCAAGCAGAGAATCTTTGCTGCTGAAATAATAATAGAATGATCCTTTTGATGTCTCAGAAAGACGAATGATATCATCTACTGTCGTATCATCATATCCTTTTTCATAGAACAATTCCCATGCGGCATCTACAATCCGCCGCTTTACATTCTGTTTTGCTGCCATCTATCTACCTCCTATGGTATCATGTTCCACGCGGAGCGTTTTTTATTATCAGGAAAGACCTTTCTTAACAGATAAAAAAAGACCGGCTGCGTCATACGCCCCGGTCCTTTTCAGGTTTACGTGGACATGTTTTTCCCCGTAAACAAGTATATCGTATCTACATTCCTTTTGCAACATCAACACAGGCCTTCATTGCATCAATGACTGCACTTCTGAATCCGTGTTCTTCCAATACACCTACGGCTTCAATCGTTGTTCCTGCCGGTGAGCATACCATGTCTTTGAGTTCTCCCGGATGCTTTCCTGTTTCAAGAACCATCTTCGCACTTCCAAGAACTGCCTGTGCTGCAAATTTGTATGCCTGTGCTCTCGGCATTCCTTCTGCAACAGCGGCATCTGCCATTGCTTCGATAAACATAAATACATATGCCGGTGAACTTCCGCTTACTGCAACAACTGCATCCATCATATGCTCTGTCACAACTTCTACCTTACCAAATGCAGAAAGGATCTTGCATGCATAATCAAGTTCTTCTTTTGTTACATGTTCATTCGGTGTGGCAGCTGTCATACCTTCTCCAACCATAGCCGGAGTGTTCGGCATTGTACGAACAATTTTAACATCTTTTCCAAACTGTTCGGCAAGCCATGCAAGTGTCTTTCCTGGTGCAATCGTGATAATAAGCTGTTCCGGTCTTACCAGATCTTTTACTTCCTGGATGACATCTGCATAAAACTGTGGTTTTACAGAAAAAATAACAACTTCTGACTTTTCAATTACTTCTTTATTGCTATCGGTAACATTGATTCCATAAAGTTCTTTTACTTTTTCGCGACCTGGTGCAAAAAGATCTGCTCCGATGATTTCTTCCGGTTTGAATACGTTACTTTTAATAACGCCTCCCATAATTGCTCCTGCCATATTACCTGTTCCGATAAATCCTAATTTCATAGTTTTTCTCCTCCTGATGAACTTAAAACCTTATACATTTACATTTTTAATTTGTATACAATCGTTTAATTTGTATACAAATTTTCTTCTGCATTCAATGTATCACTTCTCCTGTTTAAAGTCAACATTTTCACAATAGAAAATGCCGTTTTCCGTCGAAAATACATGCACCATTGTATACAATCACCAGTCTGTACTCTTATACTAAACGCGACTTTACATATACACAATTTTGTTTTTTACAAACCCCGTTTTAATGTGTTATACTTAATATATTCACCAGACAGAGGGGGATTTCACATGGCTGAAAAAAGGAAATCACTTGCCGATCAGGCTTATGAAATTATCAAAAATAATATTATGAATCTGACTTATCCACCGGGAATGCCTCTTACAGAAGCACTTCTGACAGAAGAACTTGGTATGAGCCGTAATCCGGTACGCACTGCGCTCAAAATGCTGCAGTCTGAAGGTCTGATCGTTACCGATTATTATAAATCCATGACTGTAAAAGAAATCACCGATAAAGATATCAATGAACTTTATCAGCTCCGCGAACTCTTAGAGGGCAGTGCATTTAAACTAATCTTTAAAAGTGGAAAAGCGGAAGAATATTCCTATCGAATTGAAGAAAAAGTGGTACATATGTGTGCGGTTGCTTCCGATGTTTATGAGTGGGAGCTTGCTGATACGCAGATGCATCTGGAAATCGTCAGCATTTTCAATAATGACCGGATCACCAAATTCTACGAATCCAATTTATCAGAGCTGGTAAGAGTGGGCATGTATTCGCTGAAAAACGGCATGCGGATCGTTCCAACAAATGAGAATTTGAAAAAAATGGTTAAATATATGCGTAAAAATGATTATGAGCGGGCTTTTGCAATTCTGAAAAAAGACCATTTTATGCAGGGAAAAGACAGCGCCATGAAAGAAGAACTGAAAAACGAGTAATTTTCATTTATAAGATATTAAAGGAAGTGCTAACACATGATGAAACTAGAAACTCCAATTGGAAAATTTACTACTGACTCTTATAAAATTCCTGCGGAAGACACTTTGGCTGTGTCTCCTGCAATCATTTCGTTCTCTTCTGATGATTACAAAATCATCACCATCGATCAATTTATCCAAATTGGTACAGATGTCTATACCCCTCTTTTACATCAAAATTGTATGTCTCCTGATCAAAAAACCATCTACCCACTGACTATCGAACAGCATGATTCAGACCGGATTACTCTTTCTGATCATTATCATTCTATAATTTTAGAGCTCAATAACTTACCGGATCTGCAGGTAAAGCCGTGGTATCCTGTTATTAAAAAAAAGAACTGCATACCATGTACAAATTGTGGAAGATGCAGCTGGTAGTCTGCATCTTTATTAAACAGCATGAATGACTCTTCTGCATTTTTTTCCAGGCTGATCACCTCTGAGCAATAAAAAAACTGCAAACCCTTACGGTCTACAGCTCCCTTACTTTTTCATGTACCTT